>JAAENL010000075.1 GCA_024224435.1 Halieaceae bacterium | reverse complement strand
GCCTTGATCTGGCAGAGATACAGCGTGAGGTTGCTCAATTGTTGATACAGCGTCCGGAAGTATTCACTGCCTTTGCAGCCTTGGATATCGCGGCTGGCCGTATCCCAGACAGTCCTATAGCGAAAATGGCCGCGGCCAATTACCTACCGCAGCGATCGGGGGATGTGCACGTCGTTTTCGGATCTCAGGAATTCATTGCTGACTTCGACGGTCTGACTGTAGCCGCGACCCATGGTTCTCCCTGGCATTATGATCGCCACGTACCTGTTGTCTTCGTCGGCAGCGATGTAAAACCGGCACGTGTCAGTCGCGCGGTCACGCCCTATGATATCGCCAGCACCATGGCGAATATTCTCGGGATAGAGGCACCCTCGGGGTCAGTTGGCGAAGTGCTGGTTGAGGTGACTCCTCCCGTTGAAATGCCCTAACCATTTTACCGCGGATCAGTGCCGTGAGCCTAGATCTGATAAATTCGGTATGATCAAACTCTCCATCGAGTCTGCTTGGCTAATGGACTTTGACATGCCTTTACTTTTTCCGAACATGGATTCCTACAATGAACTCTATCGCGTCTTTTAATTTTTTCGGATGTTGTTTCCTGCTGATTATAGCCTTAACCGGATGCAGTGACAGCGACAATAACAACGACGATTCTGTTAACAATGAAGTTCCTGTGCCGGAACTCAGCAGTCCTAGTGTTGGAGACGCGCTGCTGCCGGGACCATTTTTTGATGATCGCGGTTACGAGAAAGCGGAGTATTTCATTTCCGGAACAGCCGAATCTTATACCAATGTAAATGAGCTGACGTCTTCCGGAAAATGGCAAGTTCAGGGCGCTGAGGTTGCTGATTACAAAACACGAGTTGTGGTATTCAGGCCATCTAACCCTGCGAATTATAACGGTGTAGTAATTGTCGAGTGGTTGAATGTCTCAGCAGGGTCAGACTTGGCGAATGACTGGATGCTGGCCCATACCGAGCTCACCCGCAGCGGTTACGCGTGGATTGGCGTATCTGCACAAGCACGCGGCGTAGAGAGTTTGAAGGGAGCAAGTCCTGAGCGATACTCGACAATGAACCACCCCGGCGACAGTTTTTCCTATTCGATGTTCTCGCAAATTGGGAATTTGATCAGAAGTAATTCCGATGAGGGGCTTCTTGGTTCGCTTGGTTTTGATGCGCTCATAGCGGCAGGCGAATCACAGTCGGCGTTTCGCCTGCTAACGTACGTTAATGCGCTTTCCAAACAGGATGAGATGTACGACGGATATTTTATTCACAGCCGCTACTACAGCAGCGCGCCCTTGTCGCAATCGCCTCAAGAGGACATATCTGCACCGGAGATTGTATTAATCAGGGATGATTTGAAAAAACCTGTGATGATGCTGCAAACAGAGTCCGATGTGGTGGCGCTTAGCTCGTACCTGAACAGGCAGGCGGATTCCGACTATTTCCGCTTGTGGGAGACCGCCGGCACCGCACATGCAGATTACTATATAACGGCTACAAATCGCACTGACAATGGTGATGATCCAAATGTTGCCGCTGTATTTGAGAATCCGCTGTTCTGTGACAAGCCGATAAATACGGGGCCACAGCACTTCCTCGTGAAAGCCGCCATCGCGTCTCTTGCAGCATGGGTCGTTGAGGGCACGTTACCCACGATAGCGGATCGGCTTGTGGTCGACGAAGCTATACCTGCTTTGGCTCGTGATGATTTGGGGATTGCCTTGGGTGGTATCAGGACGTCCTTTGTCGAAGCGCCACTTGCAACGTTATCCGGCGAGGGCAATTCTTCGGAGAGTTTTGGTTTTTGCAACCGACTTTTCGGTACGACAAAGCTGTTCGATGCAAACACTATTGCATCGCTATACGCCGATAATGAAGCGTATCTGAATGCTGTAACGGCCTCCACCAACGAGGCTGTTGCGAATGGCTTTCTTTTACGTGACGATGCGTCTCTCATTATTGAGTACGCGGCTCAGCTCGATATTTTTGACTGAATCATCGTAGGTGTCTTTTGGATAACTTTGGCGAGGCTCTTGCCGCAAACGCGGATTTATACAATAAGCGATTTCCGGCGGATGCGCGCAGTTGGCAATGACGCCTTGTCGCAGGTGTTCGTTAAGATACTGCCACTACAAATAGTAAAAAGTATTTACACATCCGTAACTACGCTGTTGTTAAAAATCTTCTGTGGTTGCATTCATCATATGGGGGAAGCAGCGTGAGTAAAAATTGTCTTGCAGAACCACTAAAACTGCCCTGTGGGGCCGTGATCCCTAACCGGATTGCGAAGGCTGCTATGACCGAGGGCCTCGCCTCACCACAGGGAATTCCAACGGCTGAGCTTGAGCGGCTGTATGGTTTTTGGAGTGATGGCGGTGCAGGCCTGCTGCTGTCCGGAAACATTATTGTTGACGGAGATCATCTTGAGCGTCCCGGTAACGTGGTGATCGAGAGTGAAGCAGATGACACAATGCTGTTGGCTTTGCGGCGCTGGGCGACTGTGGCAACTCGCGGCGGCAACCATTTTTGGGCCCAAATTAGTCATGCGGGAAGGCAGACACAAAAGCCAGTGAATCCTAGACCGAAAGCCCCATCGGCAGTCAAGGTGGGGTTGCCCGGAGGGCAGTTCGGTACACCGCAGCCTCTCACAAAGGCAGAGATCGAAGAGATAGTGCAGGGCTTTACTCGCTGTGCTGTCACTGTCAAGGCTGCTGGTTTTACGGGTGTGCAGATACATGCGGCACACGGCTATCTTTTATCCCAATTTCTCAGCCCAAGAACCAACTTGCGAGACGACGAGTTCGGCGGTTGTTTGGAGAATCGAGCGCGGTTGTTACTGAATATTATTGATAATGTTCGTGAGGCGGTAGGTGAATCTTTTCCGGTTTCGGTCAAACTTAACAGCGCTGATTTTCAGAAGGGCGGGTTTGATTTTGAGGAGAGTCAGCACGTTGTTCGGTGGCTTGAAGAGGCGAGCGTAGATTTAGTTGAGATATCCGGGGGCACCTATGAACAGCCGCGATTGTTGGGCGTCACTGGCATGGAGGAGGCCGACGAGCAGGAAGTTCAGGAATCAACCAGAATCCGGGAAGCCTACTTCGTCGACTTTGCTTTGGCCATGCAAAAAACCGTATCGATACCGCTAATGGTCACTGGCGGATTTCGCCGACGCGAGAGTATGGAGAATGCGTTACAGGAAGGGGGAGCAGACCTGATTGGTATAGGGCGCCCCATGTGTGTAGTGGGCGATGCGCCCCTTCAGGTCATTGGGGGCAGAGAAGAGCTCCCGCGCTTTGAAGATGGTCTGGCAATGTGGCCTTCCTGGCTCTCGTTCCTGAACAAATCTGATGCGCTACGCACACTGGGAACGTTTGGTGTCCAGTTCTGGTATTACGCGCAGTTGAGCCAAATAGGGGAGACTGGCGTGCCCGACGCTAACCTGCGCGTTTTCAGCGCAGCGCTGAGAGTGATGAAACACCAAAGGCGTTGGCTTGCTGCGCGGAAGCGGGGCTCGTCTCGACTCTAGGTGCGTCGTGGCACGTTTTTGACTTCGGAATGGCATAGGGCGTGCAGTAACGCGAAGCCGCTATGGCGGCTCGAAAAGCTCCATTACACCTCGAAGGGTATATGGTTGTGTTGCGTCACGTCATACCTCCGGAGAGGCGTCGATGCCCGGGCGCGCGAGGTGACTATTTTTTGCGCAGGGAGTGTCGGAGTTATTGATAAGAACACCCAATATCTAGTAGTATTGTGCAACGACAAACACCAGATGTTGCCACTGCTCCGGGGTTCAGAAACGCTCGGAATTCGGCGGGGCGTATCAAGAGACCCTTAATTCAGGGCGACGCAGTTGCGCCGCCGACACAGTACTTATGCCCCCATTTGCACGCACTGCCCTGCACAGTACACGGCTGGTTCGCTCCCTCGCCGCGTTAATCGACACGCCATCGCATGATAGTGGTCATCAGTTCAGCCGCCGTCTGGGCACGCTCATTGATCTTGGGGATTCGGTCAAACTAGCCAGTGCCCAGTCGGGCCTGAAAGAGCTCGTCTTTAAGGCTGGTGTGGTCGATCCCGCGCACATCCGCAGGGAATTCCTTAGCGGGCGTGCGGCGATTATCAATGGAATCCTGCAAGCCTGCGTGCCCGGAGAGACTGTAAGCCGCATCCGCTTTCCCGAGATGGCATCGAACACGCCTGAGGCAGAGGCGACCGCACCAGACGCTTATGTTGCGTTTTACCGTGCTCAGCAGAATGAGATCGGCTATGCGGTCTTGCGGTTGCATACTGCTATTCGGGCTGATATTTCCGGCTTGTCGCCGGGGTTGCAACAGCTGGCTGCCCTAGACAGTGCACTGGGGACGGCCATGGGAAACCACTTGAGGGGTCACTTCAGTGCGGTTCCGGCGTTGCTGACCCAGCACGTGGTTGCTTTGCGCTCCGATTACCTGGAACAACTTGATGGCGAGTCTTGCCACGCCGATGCCTGGCCTGTGCAGTTAGGTAAATTACGCGCCGATATCCAGAACCTGCTGCTGGCCGAGGTGGAAGCCCGCCTCCTTCCGCTGCAGGGGCTGGTTGAGGCAATTAACGATGGAATGATGGATTAATTGATGAACAGACTTCTCTTCAGCGTAGCATTTCTCCTCGGCGCCGGCGCCATCGCGTGGGTTGCCGAAGGGT
>JAAENL010000074.1 GCA_024224435.1 Halieaceae bacterium | reverse complement strand
TTCCTCAGCACTTGTCTCCCCCGCTGCGGCCTCCGCGCCGTTGACTATGTTTTCGTCCGGCTCGTCTGGCAGAAGGGTATCACTGGGTTCGACTATAGGCTCCCCCCGATCGCTCGTGGTCACGGCGAGTACCTCCCCGCGCAGTTCAATATCTTTTGAGCTTAGCTCGAACAGCGTATTGATGGCTTCGTCTTCGTGAGAAGAATGCAGCACCCTGCGGGGGTCCGTGCCATCTACCCAGTGCTTCTTTTTGCCCCAGTAATGGCCCAATTGGTTACGTACAACAAATACATTTGAATCAGCCATGAATAGGGAGTGTCCTCGTGAAAGCTGGGCGAAAGTGTAAACAACCCGACGGCTCGAATCCAGTTGCGGTTTCAGCCGAGGAGTATGTCCTTGGCGCGGTTAATCTGTGCGGCGAGGTAATCATTGCCGCCCCTGTCCGGGTGCAGTTTCTGGATCAGCTTGCGGTGTGCATCGACGATCTCCGACTCGTCGGCATCATCCTCCAAGCCCAGAACAGCGAGTGCTTCTTTGCGGTCCATAGGTTGTGCGGATGGTTTTTGCCCGCCAGGTGGCTCACCAAAGGGCGCTTCGCCCGGAAATTTCTGCTCCAGATAGCTGGACAAAAGGCGCGCCGAGTCCGCATCTTCTGACTGACAGTAGCGATAGAACTCCTCTAATTGTCCGCGATCCATTTCTGCGAGTCGCCAGTCCTTGAATGCGCCCTGCAATATCTCCCCCTGCAGCTCACCGCTATCGTGATCAAGGTGCATGCGCAATAGCGGTGTCTCAACGGTGGAACTTTGGCCAGCTCCGAGGGCTCCCTTACCCCTGAGGCCCGCTAGCATGGGGAAGAAACGCATCAACAGTGGCAGTGCCTGGCGGGCGGTCACGAGTAGGGCGGTGATAGCGGCTCCCACCCAGTGCAGGCGACCGGTCAAAGCGAGGATCGCCGTAGCGAAAAGGGCGACCCCGAGGCCAAGTTTGAAATACTCGCTCCTGCGCTTATGCGGAGGCAGGGCTTGCACCCGACGGACCAGCAGGTAGATAACGGCGACTACCGCCACTAGCAGTATCAATCGGGGCACAGCGTTTCTCAGTGATTCAGTTGGCGAAGGAGTAGTTTAGCACTGTCACCCTCTAGCGTTTCAAGTGCAGTGCGACCACCCCGAGCATAGCTTGCAACCGCACCCAGCAGGCCGGCCAGTAGTTCTGCACTGTGCGCATCGAACCGTCCATAGGCGCCGCCACTGAGGCGAGCCATGCTTTGCAGGCAATGTTCAACTGACGCGTCATGACCTTCCTGAAACAGGAACAAGGGAAGCTTCAGCAGACCACACTGGCCCGCTAGCTCGCACAAGGTGTCTGGATTTTCCTCGAGGGCGTCACCGATAAACGCCACGGCTTGCACTGGCTTGCGTTTATGTTCTTGCAGTGCATGGCGCAGAAGTCTGGCGATCTGCGTATGCCCACCTTCGCACTGTACCGTGCCCATGAGACGCGCCAGTGCATTACTGTCTGTTAGCCAACGGCTGGCTTGGAGCTCTCCGAAACCTCGATAGTAGCAAAGCTGCACGGCGAGAGAGTTGATCTTGCCACTGGCTCGGAACATCGACTGCTGCAAATGGCTGGCGCGATCCCAGGTGGGCTGGCGTGAGGCGGTAGCGTCGATAGCGAAGATGAGCCGCGGCTG
>JAAENL010000073.1 GCA_024224435.1 Halieaceae bacterium | reverse complement strand
CAACCTACACGAGCACTCAACGCCAACGAAGGGTCTCGCGGTGTATGAAACGTTAGATTCCTTCGAGTTCCTCAGGACAAGCCTTCGCTGGGATCGGCTTTTTGATGGATTTTTTCGCTCAAAACGATGCATTTTCGATGTGCGTTGGTCTTTCAAACCGGCTCAGAATGACAGCCCAAAAAGTGTCCGGTAGAGAAATGCTGACTTCTATTGCGTATTCTAGATGCTCTTACGGGTGCCAAAGCCAGTCTCGCAAATAGAACATAAACCCAACAATTACAGAAGAAAAAAATGTAAATATGTATTAGGCAAGCACATGTTGCACTTCGGCTGAGGAACGAACTTCCCCAGTATCAGACATTTTCGCAGGTGAAACCCCGTCATTCGGGGATGTCGGCCCCGAAAAAGAGGTGGGCCATTTGAGTAAAGTATATCTGACCAATACAAAAAAAATGTAAATACTACCAAAGTTGCGATGTCATCATGCATGCATGCTAGGTTGCCAGCCCCACAGCCACAGTGAATTCATAAAAAACATGTTACCGAGAGCCATCAGCACTGCTCTGCGATTACGACGCCGGTCCCTTGTGAAGGAATTTAGCCCGAGCAACGGCGATGCCCGACATTATCACGCCAATAAACAGGGACAGAATTGATAATAAGCGAAGCATGATCTATTAATCGTCGGGGGGCATTCCGCCACCAAGTCCATAGACTAAAATGTCTGCGGTCTAATGCGCAAAGCGGCTCATACTATTCGTCGGCGAAAAGAGGCAGAGCGGGATCGCCGAGTAAAACAAAAGTATTGATGATATCGCGCTGTCCCGGCCGTTCTGGGTCCAGCTCTCGGAACGATGCCAGGAGCGCATCGCCCACGGTTGGGGTTGTGAACAGGTGGCGTTCGAACAGGGCTTCGGCCATCACTTGCTGGTCGGTGGCAAAGGTCTGGCCGGTGGGGACGAGGGCCGCAACAGCGCCTTTATTGGCTGCCAGCAGTAAAGTCTCGCCCAATGACTCGGTCTGGGGATGGTGAAAAAAGCCACTCAAACAGGCCCAGACGACCACAAAGGGCAGCCGGCCCTGCTGCTCCAGTTCCCTGATATCCTGATTTGAAAAAATCTCCTCCTGAGCCCAGATATTGACAGCGCCGTGCCCCATGTAGCTCACCAGGCGCTGCCCATCGTTCAAAGCCCCTAAGAATTCATCACGGGTATCCTTTTCGCCCTCGCCGATCACCAGTTCGTCGGTTGCATAGTCCTCGGGGATAACGCCGAGCATCCGCTGATTGAAACTATGGAAGAAGGGATCGTCATCATCGGCCACGAAGAGCATATTCTGTAACCACTCACCTGAAGGTAGATCACGTTCATAAGCCAGGATTTTGGACACCATGATCTCTAGATCTTCTGGCGTCTGTGCGGGTAGGCGCCCGATGGCAAAGTCGGGCAAGCCATCGGCATCGATATCTGCGAGTGCGTTATCACTGGCCGTCTCGCCCATCTCCAGGGTATTGCGAAACATGGTGGGTATGAGATTGGGGCTGGAGTCGCCGAGATAGTTGAGCGGATCGTAGTTGGCGTCTCCGGCCAGGAGTACGTAGCGGGGTGCGGGTGCGGGCCAGTCTGCTGCGGCCCAGCGCAAGAAGTCGGTAACTGCTTCGGCGGAGGGCACGCCTTGATTAAAGCGATCCCAGATCTGTTGCGTGTTCACCACCGCCGTGCGTAGCCCCTGCGAGCGGCGATGGTCCAGCAACGGCTCGATGGCAGATTGCAGATCGGCCGGCACAATGACAATGTAATCGGCCCCATCCCTTGGCCTTTCAAACGGCGGGAAAGCGGCAGTAACGGTAGGCCGTATGAAACCCTGCTCGGCGGCAGCAACATAGCGTTTAGCGTCCGCAGAAGATTCACTGAACCGCAAGTGATACGTTCCGGCATCCTCAGCGACGATGTAGCCTTCGAGCCGGGAAGGCTGCTGGGGTTCGGTCACATCCCAGAGTTCGATATCGTCGCCGGAAAAGCCGGATAACTCGTAACTACTGCCTGCTCCCGAAAATGACAGGCGATCCTCTTCAGCATGTAATAAGCGGTCGTAGGTCAGTTCCAACCAGTCGAGATAGGTCAGCTCGGCCCGGGCGCCGGTATCGCCGGGCGCTTGCAGAAGAACTTGATTCTCACCTTCGGCCAGCACACCCTCCGGCACATCTAGTGTGAAACTCTGCATTCCCATCCCATCCCACGTGAGATCCCCCAGGGCCGTGCCATTGAACTCGACCACAACATGGTGGTCAGGATCGGATGGGGCTTGACTGGCAGACCATACTTGCAGCACCAGCGTTGCCCCACCTCCGGCAAGGGCCGGCACAACTACCGTAGTGCTGATCTCGCCCGGCGCAAAGATCCTGTCACCCAGCCAGGATTCTGCGGAGGCGGCCTGGGTCAGGTACGTGCTATTGTACTCGCTGTGCACGGTGTACGGACCCTGCAATTCAGCGCCCGCATCCTCTGAGGTTACCGAACGAACCAGAAGGGTGCTGTCGTTTCCTTCGTTTGCATGGCGGAGATGATAGAGACTGTAATCGGCAAAGCGTGAAGGCTCGACATGGCCATAAAAGCGCAAGCGCCGACCCTTTCCATTGCCCATCAATGCAAAGGGGATCGGCTGAGCGCCCCAACTCAGTTCGATCTGCTCTGCCTTTAACGATGACAGATCCCAACCCCACTCACTCAGATCGGTGTATGAAAGCTCATAAAGACCTGGTTCAGCGACTCGTAACGCCAGATCCACCGCCTCTCCCCGCTGCGGCCGCCCACACGCGGCCAGTACTAGCAAAAGAGCAGCAGCTATACTGGCCTTTAGCCAAAATCGGCGCATCGGCGTTTCTATAACGAACCTCTTCGCCACATCACGAGCACGATAACACTGAGGATAATGGCTCCAACCAGCGCGGCGACGCCCAGGCCGAGCACCAGAATTCCGGTGTTGGTACCCGAATCTGCCGTTTCAGGGGTCGGTGAAGGAAACGTTCTGACTGCGCTGGTCGATTCTGGGGCTGCTGCAACTTCTTCAGCGGTATCGACGGCCGGGGTTGGGGTTAGAGTTGGCGCTATAGTTTCGACTGAGGTTCTTTCCGTAACAGGCAGTGGTGTGGCTGTCTCGGGCAGCGGTGTAGCTGCTACCGCGACAACTGCTGTAGGCGTTAGCGGCAGTGGCGTTGGGGTGTCGACGACTGGGGTTACAGCAGGGCGAGGTGTTGGCGTGGGGGGTGGTGAGGTGGCGGCAGGTGGAGGCGCTGTTGCCGTTGCCTCTGGCGTCGTTGACTGCTGGGACGCAGACAGCGGTGTCCAGGTGGGGGTGGGAGAGAGGGTAGGTAGCGGTGTAGAGGTGGCGGCCGGCGTCTGGTTCGGCGCTGTCGTCGAGGTACTTGTAGGCAACGTGGTCGGCGTGTCTGTCGGCTGCGTTGTCGGTGTAGCGCTGGCAGGGGTTGTGGCGGTGGCAGTCGCTGCGTCTGTGGGAGCGGTGGTGGGCGTGTCGGTGAAGGTTGGCGTTTCCGTTGGCGTGGCGGTGGCACCAATGATGACTGAAATGTCGTCGTGTGGTTGGCGTATCGCACCATTCGTGTCCATATCCTCTAGCTTATACCAATAGGTCTGCCCTTCCACAACATCTGTGTCGACAAATTCGTACAGTGCTCCACTCACACCATCGCCTTCCGCAGGAATGGGATCAGTAATGGATTGAAAATAACCTTCAGGAGAGCCGGCGCGACTTAGAAAAAAAGCTGCGTGATCCAGTTCGGTGGCGGTTTCCCAAACAAGTCGCACAGTATTATCAGCTTGCAGTTCAACCCGAAAGTACTTTAGCGAAACTGCAGCCTGGCTACTGGCGATGAAGACAAAAGCAATCGCTAGAAGAGCGACAAGCAATGGAACTGTTATTTTTGCATGGAAAGATGTAACGTTATTTAGCAATCTCATAGTACTACAACCGGAGTGTTAAGCAACTCAGTTGGTGGTGATGAAAGGCAAATAGAAATCGACAGTGGTCGGCGTATTTGATGGCTGCGCTGTCGGTGTGGCTGTGGCAGGGGTTGTAGGGGTGGCTGTCGGTGCGTCGGTGGGGATTGGTGTATCTGTTGGCGTGACGGTGGCGCCAATGCCGATGACTGAAATAATGATGACTGAAATGTCGTCGTGTGGTTGGCTTATCGCACCATTCGTGTCCATATCCTCTAGCCTGTACCAATAGGTCTGCCCTTCCACAACATCTGTGTCGACAAATTCGTACAGTGCTCCACTCACACTATCGCCTTCCGCAGGAATGGGATCAGTAATGGATT
>JAAENL010000072.1 GCA_024224435.1 Halieaceae bacterium | reverse complement strand
CAACCAGGGATAGGTTACCGGATCGGCGTTATCCGGCTCGTTGTAGAGTGACCAGTGCAAAACATTGTATGGCGCCACGCTATAGCGGGCGACGGCTGCTGCCAAAAAGGCTGCAGGGTCAGATTGATACGCTTCCGTTATCGGCCCACATGCTGTCGCCGCCACCCAACTGGAATTTCCGCCGACGGTGACGATCATCTGCAAGTTATGTGCGGCGGCATCTGCCAGTATGGCATCCCATGTCGACCAGTCGTATGTGCCGGGCGTCGACTCGACATCACTCCAATGGACATGTATGTTTGCCCAGCGTGCTCCTGCCGCTACCATTTCATCGGCCCCCAGTATTCCGCCCTCACCGGCACGAACATAAGCGCCGAAAGGGTCATCGGGCGAGTTTGCGGGTTCTTGGGCCAGGCTTGGCAAGCGGGAAGCGCCCAGCGCCAGCATAATCGTTGTAAATGCGAAGAGTAAGACTACATTGCGATAAAACATAAACTATCACTCACTTTCTGTAGGTTAGAAAAATCAACCAAAATCATTCTCGATCCCATGTCCATGAGGGTGCAATTGCAAAATATGACATTCGCTGAGCGTCCTATCGAGAAACCGATTTTGCTGTGTAAATTGGCACCATTCTGCGAGAAATGTGGCCTTCAAGATCAATGGAATGTCAGAATTTGGACCAAAGGTAGCGAATCTGTCACCCGGGGCAAGATCACAGGCGCAAATGACTGCATTTTGACGACAGAAACGGCTTCAAATGGGCATGTTTTCGCAGGTGAGGCTGTTTGTCATATTATTCAAATGCACCCTGTCCATGACTTGTTCGATGTCCGCCCACCGAACTGACTGATCATGGAAATAGCCCTATTTGCGCAAGAAGAAAATCAGCAAGAAACCCAGAAGTATCGCAAGTAATCCCAGGGCCACTAATAAGGCCAGAGGCTGTGGCGTGGTAGCAAGTGCCGTATCTTGTACTTGCGATGTTGAAGGAGGGGTTTCGCTGGAAGTGCCCACCAGAGCTTGTCTTGTCACGACCACGGTTGGGGTAGAAGTGAGCGAGGGTGAGGTAGTCTCCTCAGGCTCGGGAGGAGATAGTCCCAGGGGCGTAGGTGAAGGAGCCATCGTAACAGTGGGTATCACATCAGGGGGTGGGACAACTGTTGCGGTAGGCTGCGGCGAAGGTTGGGTAGGGTCCGGTGTCCTTGACAGAGTTGGAGCAACGGTCGGGATTGACGCCGTTTGCTCGGGCGAAGGCGTTACGGTGGGGACCCCTGTGGGGGTCGAGGTGGGGTTCAGGGTCGCTGTTACGGGTGATGGCGAAATGGTTTCGCTTGTCGGTGAGTTTGTGGGAGGGGGTGTATCCGTAGGCCGACGCGGAGGGGTAGATGACGCAGGAGGGAGCGTCGTGGTAGTGGGGGTCTGAGCCGTGGTAGGCTGCAGAGAGGGGGTAAGGGATGGCCTCAGCGTAGGGGGAAGGAGTAACTGAGGGGCCAACGCTGCACGGGATTTGCCGCGCCCTTGCTGGCCGGCGGACACAATAGTCTGCGGCAGAACCAGGAAGGCCACAAGTACGAAAATACATAGACTTTTCATCATGAAGATTCCTGTAGGCGATGTACCAACCAGGGTAACCCAACCAACAAGGGAATGGCAAGCACGGCCATATGCAGCATTAACCCAAAGGCCAGGGCTTGCTCGGCAGCGACACCGACAACCGCCAACGCCACAATCGCCAATGCCTCGAATATGCCGAGATGTCCGGGAACAATCGGGATGCTGAGCCCCCCCTGCACGATGACCATGACCAGGATAGCAATGAGCACTGTGGCCGGCAGTTGCTGGGCAATCAACATAGCGTATGTAGCGGCAATGGCGGCCAGCCAGGCCAGGAGCGTGAGGCCCCACAATTGGGGCATCCTCTTGCCCTGACGCAAGGTGCTAAAACCATGAAGGACGCGGACAAGGCTGTTAGCAGATGACGTCAATCTGGGCCAACGCTCTGCCGCGGCGATCAATCCTGCTTGAATCGTTGGCAATGCCAGTAGAATCCCCAACCAAATAGCGAGCCCTATAACCAATTGCAGCAGCACAGCCACCGGCCCGGTGTCCAGCCAAGCGGGTAGAACAAATGATGCTACCACCACTGCGAACAGGCATCCCATCACAATAAGATCGATAACTTTCTCGGCGCCAATGGTACCGGCAGCTATAGCGGTGCTGGCCTGGCGCTGCCGGCCCATCCAATAAGCACGAGAGACATCGCCACTGCGCAAAGGCAAGAAGAAGTTGAGCAATTGGCCACTCATCATGGCACCGAAGGCCTCGCCCGGCGCGGGGGGAGATTGATCGGCGGGAAAAAGTAGGCGCCAACGAAGCGCTTTGATCAGATTGTTGGCGAGTATGGCCAGGAGGGCGACGGTGAACCACACAAAATCGGTGTTGCGGATATGCACCAGGGCTGCGCGCCAATCCATCTCACGTTGTACCCAGTAGATGACAACGCCGACGAGCGACAAGCCCAAGGCAATACGCACGATTTTTCCGAGCCTGCTGGAAAACATTGTGGACCTATAATACGTCATGGGAGCCAAAAGACGACAGGATCCTGGGTAATCGACAGACGCATGGCGCCATCGATGGACTGATCCAGATCCATTTCACCACCGTCCTCCAACCACTGCCTGTTCCCCCACCTATCAACCTGCAACACCCTCGGGGTCTTCAGGGCCAGTTCGGCCTCCCCCACATCTGCCCAGGCGACGATGGCCGTTTGCTGCGGGTGAACAAAACGGTAGGCATGACCTGTGCCCACGACCGCCAATTCGCCGCCGTAGTCCGCGCCTTGCAGGGCAGGCATTACCGCTCGGTAGGCCCAGTAGGGCTGCTTGGGCTCGTAGTCGAAATCGAGCAAACCGTATTCGTAGGGCAGCGTGTCGGAACCATCGGCGGCGATAAACCAGATGACGGGCGCTAGCTCAGCGATTCGAGATTGCACCAAAGCAGGGGCAACAAAACGAGCGGTCGAGGCTTCGTTGTAGAGATGTGCTTCGGGCTCAGGGGCGCGGGTAGGGCGGCCGACCTCTGTGATGGCCATAGGCTTGTCCAGGCCGTAGCGCCCCAATTCCTGGCGCAGGTAGGTGGTTTTGCCGATGACACCAGGGCCGAAGGCATCCCAGCGTTCGGCAAAGGCCGGGTAATAGTGGAAGGCAAAAATGTCGAAGTATGGGCCAGCTCCCGCCGCCAGAGCATCGTCCAGGAATTCGGGATCAAATTGACCGCCTTCGCTCGTGAAGAAGTCGTAGGAAATGCCGCCAAACAGCACCAGAGCGTCGGAATCGGCTTCTTTGATGGCGGTGTATGCCAGTTTCAGAGCATCGGCGTACAACTCACCCCGAGTGCCGAAGCAGTAGCCTTGCGAACCAAAGACGCTGTCGGGCTCGTTGTATATCTCCCAGAGACGTACATTGTAGGGAGGAGCGCCGTATCGAGTGACGATATCTCGTAAGTAGCGCTGGAAATCGTCCCGGTTCTCGACGTGGATAGGCCCGCAGAAGGAGTCGGCAGCCCAAGCGGCGTTGACACCTAGCTTCATAATGGCGTCGATCCCCGCCCCCACCGAAGCCTGGACAACGGCATCTGTATAAGCCCAACGATAACTAGGAGGTTCTGTCAGTTCGGGCTCGATACTGTTCCAGTTGATGGTCAAGCGCGTCCAGCGAGCGCCGGCGTCGACCATGGGCTGCAAGGCGGGACCGAGTACATTTCCAGGGCGCAAGTAGACGCCGATCGTGTTTGTCTCCAGGTCGGGTCTGTAAGTTGCGGGCACGTGGGTGGGGGGTTTCATTTGTGCACCCCATCCCAGCACGACCGCTAGAACGGCCAGCAGGAGGATCATCAGGAATGAGATGGTGCCGGATACTGCAAAGTCCCCACCGTTTTTACCCCGTTTTGTCTTTGTATTGAAGATACTCTTCATGAAACGAAATGTGCCAGGGGCAAGTCAGGGCGCGTCAAGGGATGGCCCTACAAGTGTCAAAGGGGGAGAG
The DNA here is from genome assembly GCA_024224435.1 of Halieaceae bacterium. Classification (GTDB taxonomy): domain Bacteria; phylum Pseudomonadota; class Gammaproteobacteria; order Pseudomonadales; family Halieaceae; genus Marimicrobium. The sequence continues at coordinate 11,458 of JAAENL010000072.1, read as the reverse complement.
GAGATCCAGACCCCAAAGCATTTGTGGGGAGGGAGGTGGTTGCGCAGGCAGCTCTTGGGCTGGCTGGTTGCGCCGACGGTACTGATAGAGAACGATACCGCTTTCATGCTTCTCATCTAAAAGATCGTATTGCGCCCGAAATGCAGCAGGAAGCGAGTTGGCGAGTTGGCGGTAGGGGTTCTCCTGCAACAGGAGCCAGAGGTCATCACCGGGAGGGGGGGTTAGATCGGGTAAGTCCGGAAGAGATCGTGCCATCAGTGGCGCCCAGTCGAGATAGTCGACGTTCGTTTGCGACGTATAGTAGGTTAAGACCGGCGCCGCCAGATCGTCGACCCAAACGATGGCTGGGTTGATGTCTGAACGATCGATTTCAGCTATTAGCTCTCGCCAGGGCTCACGAGATGCTCGGGGCAGCGTCAGTAACACCAGCATCAGGCTCAACCCGACCAGGGTCGCTGTTACCGGCCATTTCATGCGCACCAGGATCAAGGCCATCGCAAGGGCTGCAAATGGCAAGAGTACGACCCACAGACGCTTGAGTGAAAACAGTCTGGGCCAGGCTGCGAACAACAATAGTGCCAGCCACGCGGCCAATAGCACATAGCGGGTGACGGGACGTTTATACAATCCGCTGAAGTATTTCGGCCACAACCAGGCGACCCCCAGGCCGGTGATGACAAGGAGCAACAGGCTCGCCCATAAAAACCGGGCAGCAGATTGAGGGGTGAGGGGAATGCCCAGACGCTGCCCCTGTACGGCCAGAAAGATTGCCTGATAGCTGTGGGTCATGGCCACCCTTTGTAACGACACTCCCCACCACAAGAGAAAGGGGATGAGCACGGTGACTTGGAGGGCCAGCCATTGCCTGTACCGTGGTCTGCCGCGGGCGATCCAGAGGAGTTGTACCAGGCCGAACGCCAGCAAAACAGTGTAATCGAAGAAGAGCGCTACGGTTCCCACGATCAGGTAAGATGCGGCTAACGGCAGGTCGTACCTTCCTAGAGTAGATGGCTTTTCCAGGCGGAGGATGAGTCGCCAGCCCAGCCATACCAATAGCACGCCCAGGAGTTGCGCCCAGGCGTACATGCGCACTTCGCCGGCATACCAAACTTGAAGGGGATGCACTGCTAACAGCAACACGGCCATGAGTCCGCAGCGCCTGCCGCAAAGCTCTTTCCCAAATCGATAGACCAGGATCAGAGACAGCAGTGCCGCTAGCAGAGAGAGCGATCGCAGCCAGGTTTCACCCTCTCCGCCGACCAACCAGACTTTGAGCAGCAGGTAATAGGCGGGTGGATGGGGATCGCAGAGCCGCGCGAGCAAAGTTGTGACAGGATAACGCGCGAACCAGACGCTGATGGCCTCATCGCTCCACAGGGATTGGCCGAAGCGAAGGCTGGTGAGGGTGGCCAATGTCAACAGAGACAACAACAGAGTGGCCGGGGTAAGGTATGCTAGTCGGGCTCGGTACATCGCTGTGGTTGGGTCAATAGGGCCGGGGCATGTAAGGTTTCATGACAAGGGGCAATTGGGGTTTGCACATGCGATTCTCTGTGAAACCCCTACGATCTTCTCTGCTCCCTCTGCGGTGAAAGGGCTTTTTTACAGAGTCCTCAGTCATAACCAGAAAAACGGGTAAAGGACGAAGACCAGCACATAGCTATTGAACAAAAGCAAAGAGAGAATCACGGTGGGGAGCAGGTAACGACGCCAGCGCTGGGGCATCAACCAGCCCCATCCCAGCACCGCCGGCAGCAGCAGAGCGGGCAGGGCGGGATAGAGGTAGCGTGCCTGGGGAATGGTGCCATCTCGCCAAAAGCCATAGATTATATCTTTGCCCATGGCCAGGACCAGCATAGCCAATGCCAGGGCAAGGAGCATAGCCATGGCGCCCTTCTGCCAGGCGCTAAGACCACGCCTGAACAACTGAATCACGCCCATGAAAAATCCAACGACTCCCAACCCCAGCACGATGTAGCCCAACACATAGAGTCCTGAGGGCAGGGGTACGCGCATCCAGCCAAACCAGCCGATGGCGGTATGGATTATGGCAGCAGCAAATTTCAGTAACGGTGCTTCGGCCACAGCTTGCGTGTAGGTGCCGTCGAGCAGAGCGCTGAAGAAGCTGCTGGGGATCCATAAGCGGCCTGTTTGTTGGGCTGCAACAAAGAGGGCGACGACAGCGGCTGCGGCAAGCAGAACAGTTGCGACCGCGGCCAGGATGCGCCACCACGTCCAGCGGCCGGACATGCGCCCCAACACCCACACCGGCAGGGAGAGGGCCAGGACCAACACGACCAGACCGCTGCGTTTTGCCAGCACGGCGAGCGCGCTCAAGAGCAACAGCATCGATAGGGACCCCAGGCCAGGGCCACGATGGGCAAGGCGGAGGGCAAAGTACACCGCCCAGATCACAAAGACTTCGACCAAAGGATCGTTATTGACCGTGGCGTTGGCGACCAGGTGGGAGGGCCAGAGTGCAGCTAGAGCCAAAGCAGCGAGGGCGATACGAGGGCGCTGCGGGAAGAGTTCGCGGCCACAGAGGTAGATGCCCCACAGGCTCAGACCAAGCAAAAACACACCAAACAGACGTAAGCGTAAGGTCGCTTGTGAAAGGGGTAGGTCTAGCCACTGCGCTTGCAAAGCACCGGCCAGGGTATAGTACAAAGGTTGCTGGAAAAATGCCCGAGAATACTGCGCTCCCCAGATATCGACGAATGACTCGGGCAGATTCTCTGGATCCCAGCCGATGATGGAGTAGCCGTACCACCAGAAATCCTGTGTTTCCATGTCCTCGATGATCTCCTGTTCCCACTCGAGCACGAGATCATTCCAATCGACGACCAATTTATCGAGACGGGCGGCGTGTTGCACGACCTCGAAATGGCGGGGCTCGTCGGGTTGCATGTAGGGGCGGATGACGAGGGCGTAGAGAATCGCCAGGACCATGCCCAGGAGGATCAAACCTACAGCTAAAGGAGCGTCGGTACGGAGCCAGGCACGCAGGATGGGGCGTATGTCTGAATTCAGACCTTGGCGCCGGCGGTTAGCCGACCAGGCCTGTGTTGCAAAGGCGATTGCCAAAGCCAGCCACAGGAGGGTTTCCCACCAACCCCGGGTGCTGCTGGCTGCCAGTCCCAGGCAGAAGACCATAAGTGCCAGCGAAGAAGCGAGGTTAAACCAGGGCTGGTTGAGTTGAGCACGCAGGCCACTACCGGTTTCGGCGCCAAGATAAAGGGCATAGCTAAAGGCTGCAAACAATGAGGCTAAGCCACCGATCCAGAGAGCACTGACCGCCAAACCAATCCAGTTGATCATGTTCGGGTTTGTACCGCTTTCAGGGTGTTGCTACCCTGTAAACCCAGCAAAACAGCTAACAAGAGAAAAAGCCAGGACAAGAAGGCAGGTTTGGAGCCCCACAGAGCTGCATCGACGATCCCGTGTACAAATAGTGCTACCAGGCTTCCCACCACGCCTGCGGCAAGCGTGCTATCGAGCAGCGAGGCTTTGCGTCGAATCGTGACGGCCAATATCGCGAATGCGCTCATGTGAAGGGCCACGTAGGCGATTAGGCCGGGGATTCCTAGATCAACACCCACTTGCAAAAGTAGGTTGTGAGCATGGCTCACTTGTGTGCCAGGTCCGATAAGAAAGAGGGGATACAGCAAGGGGATGACGAGATCAAAGGTGCCGATGCCGATACCTGTAAAGCTGAAATCCTGGATTGCGTAGATCGCCCGGCTCCACAATTCGAGCCGCCCCTCCCAGCCGCCGGCAACGACACTTGCATCAGCGCCGAACAAGGTGCCGCTGCCAGAGAGATAAAGACCTGCGGCGATGGCCAGCACGAGCAAGGGCGAGGCAGCTGTCAGTTTAGGCCAGCGTATGAAAACGACGACAGACACGCCCGACAGGATAGAGATGTAGGCGCCACGGCTGCGGGTGAGGCCCACTGCCAGGGCCGCGGCCATGGTTAGGAACAAGAAGAGAACTGGCAGCCAGCGGCGATGGGTCCAGTCCCAGCGCAAAGCCAGGGCCGCATAAAAGGGTACAAAGAGGGCGAGGGTACCGGCGATGCGGTTGAGGTTGACGGCGCCGGGCAGCAGGTCGACCAGACGTTTGAATAGGGGATCGAGAGCAGCCAGGCTGAAGAGTTTTACGGTGGAGAGCGGGCTGAGCAGGGGAGTCGCCACCAAAAACCCTAGGCCGATGAGCACGAGCAACCAGGCAATGCCCTGCGGGTAATGCTGCACGGGCGGCCAGTTGAGTAAGGCAAAATAGAGGGCGAGGGCAAATGCCAGATAGCCGAGGGCGGTGATGGAGATCAGTTTGTCGGCTGAAGCCCAGTAGTTGACCGGGAGCCAGAGGATGAGCAAGGCCAGAGGGACATCCAAGGGTGTGCGCAATGAGAGATGGCCATAGGCCAACCGGCGCACCATGAACCCGACCAACAATGCTAGCACCAGGTAGGGTCTGGCCTGATCGAGCATGTGTACGAAAGCAGTGGGGGTAAAGCGTGCGGGCACCAAGAGAAGTGCGCCGATTATCAAGACCCAGAAGGGTTCGAGCCAGGCCAGGTGGCGGAGCATGTTGATTAGTCGCGTGGTCGGTTGGTCGCGTGGTCGGTTAGTCGGTTAGTCGTGTGGTCGGTTATGTGTGTGGTTCTGGGGATTACTGCCTGACAACGTTGTCGGTGGATAATTGCATTCAGATATGACATCGAACTTGGCGGACTAAACGAACTCATGACCTGCCATTTGTCGATATTGATTATCGTGTGACGACAGAGATTTGTTCTGGATTTCCGACCAGGTTTCGGTACTTGCTTATATTCGCTGTTATATTCTGCGCCAGACGCACTCCTCATTTATTTACCATCCGCCGCAGTCTCGGGGGCGAGGGTGTCCACAAAAGTCTTATGTTCCTCTGACTCCAGTCCCTGTTGCAGTACAGCGAGGGCGCCGGCCAGATCGGCTTGTAAGAGGGGTTCGACGGCCAACCATAAGCCGGGCAGAATGAGGCTATGATATATGCCTTCGCCATCCAACGCCAGCGCCTGGTATTCACCTTCCACCAGACGGAACCAATCGATGGCAGCATCGTACACCCGCCAGACCACATATTCTTGCACGCCTGTGCGCCGATAAACACGCTTCTTATCATACAGGTCATACTTGGCGCTGGTAGCAGCGATCTCCACGATTAGTTCAGGGGCGCCTTCCAGGTAGCCGTCCTCCGCCACGTGCGTGCGTCCTCCCACTTCGGAGGTTAAGCGGAGTAAGGCATCGGGCTGATATTCATTGTCTATATCAAGCCGTATGCTTATGTTGTCAAGGGACTCGACGGCGGGCGTTGCGGCATCATATACTGCCAGCCATCCCATGATCATAGCATGTGGGCGGCCATGTTGATAGTGAACAGGCGATGGTATATGGACGATTCCTTCGACGAGTTCTGCTTTTTTGACATCGGGCATGGTTTCGTAGCGCTTCTCGAATTCAGTGCGCGACAAATGGTCGCCGCTCTCCAGGGGCGGCACTGCTCGCAGGCGGTAGGCGCGATAAGAAGGTGCAGGCCTGGCTGATGGTTTGGTTTGGGTATGTACAAGCGAGGACATCTGCAATAGCGCTCCCTATGACTTTAGTCGATTCATTATAGCCTGGGGGGTGGTTGCTTGGTCAAGTGGTCGGTTGGTCGGTTGGTCGGGTGGTCGTGTAGTCGCGTGGTCGTGTAGTCGCGTGGTCGAGTAGTCGCGTAGTCGGGTAGTCAGTTGGTCGGGTAGTCGGGTGGTCGGGTAGTCGGGTAGTCAGTTGGTCGGGTAGTCGGGTGGTCGGGTAGTCGGGTGGTTTGAGGGGTGGATGGGTAGGTTACTGAGTATGTAGGCGGTGGCGTAGGGGTAGGTGAGAGGGAGGAGGGCGGGATGGGGGATAGGGTAGCGTTGGCGCATGTAGGTGGGTGTGGGGCAATAATCCGGGCTAAATAATGCAGACGACTGGTCGGTGACATGGTACGTATGGCTTCAACAACACTGACACTGCGAGTGCGATCAGGTGAAGGCAGACGCTGTACAGTGGTGTAGTCGCTAAGCCGGGTCGGGTTTTGATCCATCCAGATTTCGGCTTGAGGCGGCAATAGTGTGTCGAACAACTCGACGGCATCATTTAAGGCCATGTACAGGGCGGCTTCCCAGCCGAGTTGTCGCGCCTTAGTTATCACATCCTGCCAATCAATGTCTTGGTGACGTCGCCGTAGAAGCTGATCGATGTCATAGACCCAGATCAAAATACGCTGTTGGCCACCGTGTTGTTGCATAACGTGTGCCGACAAATGCAGAAGTTGCGCCGTTGGATCCAAAACTTGACAGGTATGATTGTCGACAGCGACAGACTCAGGTGGGATCGGAACCACACCAGCGCATCCAACTCACATTGTTGCGGCAGTCGGGCGAGGGTATCATGTAATTCGACATGAACCGGCGGCTGAGAATGTGGGCTTGTCAAATTCGAATGATGTAAATGGAGATCATTAAAGCCAGACGCGAGTTCGATGGCTTGCGTGTAGTATCCCCGTTGCAGAAACCGATCACATGCTTCCGAGAGCATTGAAGCGGGCGCCAACGTATCCACATCATTCATAGGACGCAGGGCGGGGTCAGGGTAGAGGGTGAAGGCCAGGTAGAGGGTGAAGGCCAGGGCGATGCCTTTGAGCAGGATGACGGGGATGGCAGGGGGTTGGGCAAGGATGTCGAGTAGGGACAGGGTTTCGTGTTTGCGTTGCAGCCAGGCGGCGCGGCTTTCGGCGTAGGCCGCGGCGAGATGAGCGCGCAGTTCGGGGGCCAGATCAGTATCCGCCAGGGTTTTATGGGCAAGCGGGGTGAGGCGATTGGCGTCGAGATAGGCCAGCCAGGTGGCGTAGATGCTCGGGTCAGTGGGGGTGTCAGGGGTGGCAAGGTGAGGGGGTGAGGGGGTGAGGGGGTGACAAGGTGCGCAGTCACCGGATGACACTTCATCTGTTGACCGGCTGTTTCGATAATGTTATAGTACATTATTATGGTAAGGACTTCAGACAGAATAACATACGAAACTGCCACTTCTAAATGACTGAAGAGTTCCCCAAGTTACTGAATCCTCAGTCCTAAGTGTGGCAAGACAGACCTCTTTTCGCGAGTTTGAGCGGCTTATGAAAAGGCAACCAATAGTTATGGAGCTTGACGAGGTAATTTCTATTCTGGGACACGCGTTTGTCGAGCAGGAAAATGTGGTTGCAGCGTATCTATTTGGTTCAGTGGCAGAGGCAAAAGCCCACGGATTAAGCGATGTCGATGTGGCTGTTTTGTTTGATGAGATGCTGGAGGATGATGCGATCTTCTATCGTACACTTTCGATAGGTAGCAAACTGGAATCTCTGCTGAAACAACCGGTGGATGTTATCGCGCTCAATCGTGCCTCTACATTTATTCGCTTTCAAGTGATCCAGAAGGGCTTGCTAATAATGGAACGTGACCGCACGCAACGCTGTATTTTCCAGATGAAAGCGATGCAGAGGTACTATGATGCCAAGCCTTATCTAGATTACCAGCGCAATGAAACCATACATCGTATCCAAGAACAGGGGCTTGGCCATGGATATCAAGGTACTGAAGACTCGCTTGCAGAAGTTAGACGGCTACGTGAGACATTTGCGGTCATTGCAAGCAGCGACACTTGATGAATACGTGGGAGATGAAAACCTTCAAGCCATCGTTGAACGCAGACTACAGCTGGCTATTCAATCTTGTATGGATATCGCCAGCTATCTGATCGCCCAGTTGGGATTGGGCGCACCCGATGAGTTCGAGAACGTGTTCTCACTACTCGGTCGTGAGAGGATCATCTCTGAAGATCTAGCTGATAGAATGTCGGGCATTGTGCGTTTCCGTAACATACTTGTGCACGACTATCTGGAGATAGATTCAGTCATTGTCCACAGGCATCTTGCCGATGAACTGAAAGATTTCGATCAGTTTGCGCAAGAGATTATTTCTCGATTCCTTATCTAAAAAGCACACAGATTGTACAGATTTCGGTTGAGACGCTGACCGGCACACTGTTAGAAAAGTTTGGTTGCTGAATATGGAAAAGCCCCCAGTGCGGGGGCGTGTTCTTCGCAAGAGACTACGTTGGCGCCATGGGGGGGTGAGGGAGAACGGTCGGTGGCATCACTAGATTCGGAAAAGTCATCAGGACATAGTTTTTTACGGATAATTCTTGGATTTCGCAGTGAAAATCCGTGTGAATCCGCCTTGATCCGTGTTCTAAAAGCCTCTCGAGCTACTTCTCCGACTGCCTCCTACGTAGTGTTATGCTCCTCACCGGCCAGGCCCTGTTGCAGCATGGCTAACACGCCGGCCAGATCACCTTCCAGTAGTGCCGGCACATCCAGCCACAAGCCCGGGAACACCTGGCTGCGTAGGACGCCATGCTCGTCAGCTGCCAGAGACAGGTATCGGCCTTGTTCAAGGGCAAACCAATCGATTTGCCGATCCATGATGCGCCAGACCACGTACTCTTGGACGCCGTGGCGGCGATAGACCCGGAGCTTGTCGTGCAGGTCGTAGGAAGCACTGCTGGCAGCGATCTCTACAATCAATTCGGGGGGCCCTTCAATGTAGTCGTCGATGCCGACGCGCGAGGTGCCACCATGGCTTGAGTCCAGTCGCAACAGAGCGTCCGGTTGAGGTTCGTTATCCAGGTCCAAACGTATGGAGGTGTTATCGTTGAGATGAAGTCCCGGCGTGGCAACGCAATAGGATCCTAACCAGACCATGATGGTTCCGTGGGACTCGCCGTGAGTGTTCTTGACAGGCGAGGGCATATTCACAACTCCTTCGATCAACTCCGCCTTCTTAAGCTGGGGCATGGCTTCATAGCGGCGCTCGAATTCGTAGCGCGTCAAGCGGTCGCCCGGCTCCAGACGAGGAAGCTGTGGCTGAGATCCCTCAGTACGTGGGGATGCTTTTGGCGAGTGACGCTCACTGATCCTAGTAGTGCTCATCTCCGTCTGGGATCAACCTCCTGAATCGTTGTCTGCGAGCAGTGTAGCATGGGTACTAAACACAAGCAAAGCCACCTCTTTGGTCCTTAGCCTTGATACACCGGTTTGGTGGATGGGGGTGGTGGGGGTTGTTGGGCCGGGCTCTGGGGAGGGAGGATGGGGGTAGCTTGGGCGCCGAGACCTACGACCGACTCGCCCACAGGCTGGAATTCGGGGATGAGGGCTTGCAGGTTGGCGAGGATAGTCTGGCGGTCGTCAATGTGGGCGGCAACGGCCAAGGCCTCGACGGCGCCATCCAGGGTATCGGGTACGAAACTGCTGGCATTGGCGGCGATGTAGATCTTCTCATGGCGGGTGCGTTGATACTCTTCCCCCTCAATGAACATCTCCTCAAAGAGTTTCTCACCTGGCCGCATACCGGTGTAGATGATATCGATGTCCTCGTCCACCTCCAGGCCAGAGAGTTCAATCAAGTCACCAGCCAGATCGGCGATCTTGATGGGATCGCCCATGTCCAGCATGAAGACCTCCCCTCCCTGGCCCAGAACTGATGCCTGCAAGACCAACTGCACGGCCTCGGGGATGGTCATGAAATAGCGTTTCATGTCAGGATGGGTGACCGTAACAGGGCCCCCGGTTTTGATCTGGCGCTCGAAGGTAATGAGGGCACTGCCGCGGCTGCCGAGGACATTGCCGAAGCGCACGGCCACATAAGGCTTGCCGCTACGCCGGGCTGCCTGCATGACCAGCAACTCGGCCGTACGTTTGCTCGCTCCCATGAGGCTGGTGGGGTTCACCGCCTTATCGGTAGAGATCATAACCAGCTGTTCGACTCCCACCCTCTGGGCGGACGTCAAAACGTTGCGCGTTCCCAGCACATTGTTGGTAATGGCCTCGCCGGGATTACGCTCCATGAGAGGCACATGTTTATGCGCAGCAGCATGGAAGACGATCTGCGGCCGGTGTTTGGCGAAGATAGCCTGGATGCGATCGGGGAAGCGGATGTCGGCGATGACCGGCAAGATACGTGTTGCGTGTTGCGTGTTGCGTAGTTCGTTATAAATATCGAAGAGACTGTTTTCGCCGTGGCCGACGATGACCAGTTCGGCGGGATTGCAACGCCAGATCTGGCGGCAGAGTTCGCTGCCGATGGAGCCGCCACCGCCGCTGACGAGCACGCGCTTGCCACGAATGAGGGAGGTGACAGCTGCTGTGTCGATACGCACGGCGTCGCGGCGCAACAGATCCTCGATCTCCACATCGCGCAGCTGGTTGACGCTAACCTTACCGCCCAGCAATTCGTACATGCCGGGCATAGTTTTGGTGGCAACCCCTGCCTGCTCGGCAACGCGCACCACATCCCGGATCACTTTTCCGGAGGCGGTGGGCATGGCGATGATGAGTTGCTGGATATTGTAGTCGCGCACGCCCTCGGGGATGCGCTCTCGCCCACCCATGACCGGCACGCCATGGATGCGCATGTTCTGTTTATTGGGATCGTCGTCAAAGAAGAGAACCGGGTGCATGCCCAGATGGGGGTTGGTGTTCATCTCGCGCACCATCATGGCTCCGGCATCCCCCGCCCCCATAATGGCCACACGTTGGCTTTTGCCATTGCGCCGGCGCTGGTGCAGGCGTTGCAGAGCGCGCAGGCTGAAGCGATTGCCCACCACCAGAATCAGCACCAGCAAGCTCTCGATGATGGGGATAGAACGGGGAAGATCGCCCATGGTGGCCCAGGTGGATGTATCCGGCGCGAAATAGGCGGTCGTATAGATCACCAGGACGACCAGTGAGGAAAAAGCAACGGCCAGGGTGATCTGCGTCACCTCGTCGATGCTGGCATAGCGCCAGTAGTGCTGGTACATGCCCATGCGGTAAAAGACACCCAGACGTATGGTAAGGGCCACGGCCAGGTAGAGGATCAGGGCCATGGCATAAGGCAGCACAGGGCGAACGCCTTCCAAACGCAGGGCCAGAGCAGCCAGCGGCGCCAGCGCCAGCAGGATGATGTCCAGGGCCAGGAAATGGCGGTTACGAATGTTGAGAAGTCGTTCCAGCATGTTTACTTTGCGTGCCGCTAGCAGTGATCATGATGTTACTCACAGGTATGATCGGTGTCGCTCAGCAGGCGATTGGCGAAAAGGCTGCGCTAAGCGGATGTCTGATTAGCTGCGGCGAAAGGGGGTAAAGGGAGGGGTATGGGTTGAATCATGGCGGTTGGTTACTACAGAGGATTAAACGGTAATTAGCAAAATGTACAATTTGGCTGTGCCTGGAATGAAGGTCATTTCTCGAGCACAGGCTTTGATCACATCCACAATACGCCCTAGTTCATCGTGGCGCAAGAAGCTGTGCGGTTCGTAGTAGGCGATTCATCGTCGTGACAGGTGCCCAAAAGCGCTAATGAAGGTTAATTATTTAT
>JAAENL010000071.1 GCA_024224435.1 Halieaceae bacterium | reverse complement strand
TACAGCACGGTAGAGATTATCGATGCCTTCTTTGAAAAAGACAGTTTTGCGCTGAGCGAGAAAAAGGTTGAACTCGCATTGGTGCCTTCGCGCCTGCGCGGGGAAACGGCCACCTTTGATATCAAGGCCAGCAAGGAAGTTATCGTCGAGGCGGGCAAGCGCATTACCGCTCGCCACATCAAGTTGCTGGAGAAGGCGGGCGTCAAGAAACTCGAGGTTTCCCGTGAATACCTGATCGGCAAGGCATTGGCCCATGATGTGGTCGATACCGAGACCGGCGAATTGTTTGCACGCGCCAACGACGAAGTCACCGAAGAGGTGGTAGAAGGCCTGATTGAGAAGGGTATTACAGAGTTCGAGACGCTGTTTACCAATGATCTGGATCATGGCCCTTACATTTCTGACACCCTGCGCATCGACCCGACCACCAATGCGCTGGAGGCCATGGTTGAAATCTATCGGATGATGCGCCCTGGCGAGCCTCCGACCAAAGAGGCTGCGCAGAACCTGTTCAACAACCTGTTCTTTACCGATGAGCGTTACGATCTGTCCGCCGTTGGTCGCATGAAGTTCAATCGTCGTCTTGGTCGCGCTGAAGCCGAAGGTGCAGGTGTTTTGTATGATGGCAAGTACTTCAGTGGCAAGAACGACGAGAAGAGCAAGGCGCTGGTTGAAGAGCGTGGCGACAGCTCGGATATCCTTGATGTATTGAAGACACTGGTTGATATCCGTGATGGCAATGGCGTGGTTGACGATATCGATCACCTGGGTAACCGGCGTGTGCGCTGTGTCGGTGAAATGGCCGAGAACCAGTTCCGTGTCGGCCTGGTAAGGGTTGAGCGTGCGGTCAAGGAGCGTTTGACGCTGGCCGAGTCCGAAGGGCTGATGCCGCAGGAAATGATTAATGCCAAGCCGGTCTCTGCGGCTATCAAGGAATTTTTCGGTTCCTCGCAGCTTTCGCAGTTCATGGACCAGAACAATCCGCTGTCAGAGGTTACCCATAAGCGTCGTGTTTCCGCATTGGGCCCAGGTGGTCTGGCACGCGAGCGTGCTGGCTTCGAAGTGCGTGACGTGCATCCGACTCACTATGGTCGGGTATGTCCGATTGAAACGCCTGAAGGACCCAATATCGGTCTGATCAATTCCCTGGCGGTGTACTCGCGCACCAACAGGTACGGTTTCCTGGAAACGCCTTACCGCAAGGTTATTGACGGCAAGGTAAGCTCGCAGATCGATTACCTGTCAGCGATCGAGGAAGGGCGCTACATTATCGCGCAGGCCAGCGCCAACCTCGATGCGGACGGTCGGTTCACTGAAGAACTGATATCCAGCCGGCACCAAAACGAATTCACCCTGTCCACAGCGGACCAGATTGAATACATGGACGTGTCGCCCAAGCAGATCGTTTCGGTGGCGGCTTCCATTATTCCGTTCCTGGAGCATGACGATGCCAACCGTGCCCTGATGGGTGCGAACATGCAGCGTCAGGCGGTACCGACACTGCGGGCGCAAAAGCCGCTGGTGGGTACCGGCATGGAACGTGCTGTCGCAGTTGACTCCGGTGTTACCGTTGTCGCAAAACGCGGTGGTGTCATCGAATCAGTGGATGCGGCGCGTATCGTGGTACGGGTCAATGACGATGAGGCGGTAGCCGGCGAGCCCGGTGTTGATATCTACAACCTGACCAAATATACCCGATCGAATCAGAATACCTGTATCAATCAGCGTCCGCTGGTGATGGTTGGCAATACGGTGGCGCGTGGCGACGTAATGGCCGACGGCCCATCGACAGATATGGGCGAATTGGCGCTGGGCCAGAATCTGCGTATCGCGTTCATGCCCTGGAATGGTTATAACTTCGAGGACTCCATTCTCATTTCTGAGAACGTGGTTAAAGAGGATCGTTTTACCACCATCCATATCGAAGAGCTGACCTGCATGGCTCGCGATACCAAGCTGGGTCCTGAAGAAATTACCGGCGATATTCCCAATGTCGGTGAGGCTGCATTGGCCAAGCTGGATGAGTCCGGCATCGTCTATGTCGGCGCTGAAGTCAAGGAAGGGGATATTCTGGTCGGCAAGGTCACCCCGAAGGGTGAGACCCAGCTGACACCGGAAGAAAAGCTGCTGCGTGCCATTTTTGGTGAAAAGGCATCGGATGTTAAAGATACCTCGCTAAGGGTTAAGACCAGTCACGCCGGTACGGTTATCGACGTGCGCGTGTTTACCCGTGATGGTGTCGAAAAGGATGCTCGCGCACTGCAAATCGAAGATGCGGAGCTGTCCATGGTACGCAAGGACCTGGATGACCAGCTGCGTATCATGGAGGAAGACACCTTTGCCCGCGTAGAGCGCCTGTTACTGAACAAGGTCGCTGACGGTGGTCCTAACCAGTTGAAGGCGGGCTCGAAGGTAAGCAAGGCCTACCTGACCGAGCTGGAATCTGACAGGTGGCTGGAGATTCGTCTTAAGAATGAAGAGGCTGCGGCACAACTGGAGGCCATTGCCAACCAGGTAAAGCAGCAGCGTGAAGACTTCCGTGCGAAGTACGAGGACAAGCGGGAGAAGTTGTCGTCAGGTGATGACCTTGCACCCGGTGTGCTGAAGATGGTCAAGGTTTATGTGGCCGTTAAGCGCCGCATCCAGCCAGGCGACAAGATGGCGGGTCGTCACGGTAACAAGGGTGTTATCTCGCGTATCGTCCCTGTCGAGGATATGCCTTTTGATGCCAAGGGTCGCCCGGTTGATATCGTGCTGAACCCGTTGGGTGTACCTTCCCGTATGAATATCGGGCAGGTGCTGGAGACGCACCTGGGTTTCGCCGCCAAGGGCGTTGGTGAGCGTATCGGTCGCATGCTCGATGCCCAGGTCAAAATCGAAGAGTTGAGAGATTTCCTCGATAAGGTCTATAACCACAGTGGTGGCAAGAAAGAGGACCTGGACAGCTTCGGTGATGAAGATCTGCGGGCAATGGCACACAATCTGCGTGGCGGCGTACCGATGGCGACGCCGGTATTTGACGGGGCCTCTGAAGATGAGATCCGTTATATGCTGGAACTGGCAGGCGAATCCCGCGACGGTCAGACGCAGTTATACGACGGACGCACCGGTGAGGCGTTCGAGCGTCGTGTTACCGTCGGTTACATGTATATGCTGAAACTGAATCTCCTGGTCGACGACAAGATGCATGCCCGCTCTACCGGTCCATACAGCCTGGTTACCCAGCAGCCGCTGGGTGGTAAAGCGCAATTCGGTGGGCAGCGGTTTGGTGAGATGGAGGTGTGGGCACTGGAAGCCTATGGCGCCTCTTATACCTTGCAGGAAATGCTCACCGTCAAGTCTGATGACGTTAACGGTCGTACCCGTATGTACAAGAATATTGTCGACGGCGATCATCGTATGGAAGCGGGTATGCCCGAGTCCTTCAACGTGCTGGTCAAAG
>JAAENL010000070.1 GCA_024224435.1 Halieaceae bacterium | reverse complement strand
GCGGTAATGCATGCTTGAATCTGTCTTTGAAAACTGCCGGCACCTAGCGGGGGGCACCCCTTAGGCGACACCTTGCACAGCGGTCCTTGTCATCCAGTTCCGATATCGAAAATAACCGCTGTGCGACTTGAGTCAGAGGTTGCGCCGTTACAGCTGCTGCATTCGGCGCTTCACTTCAATCGCTGTGCCGAGCAACAGACTTAAAAGCAACCCAATCGCCAAACCAGCTGCCCCAAAGGGGGCCAGCCGCGGATATGCGTTGCGCCCATTCACCTCGACCGGCGCAAGCAGATGGGTGTTAAACGTACGCGCCTCGGTCAAGAGCTCCTGAAGTGCGTTCTTCCGAAGCCGCAGAAGACGAAGCGCTTTATCGTTCTCGGCAAGCATCTCATTGAGGAGAACGTTCTCGGAAAACTTTCCAGCGACCCCCGTTTGGCCTCGAGTCTTCACTAGTTCGCTGAGTGAATCACGTCGCTTGCCCTCTGTGATCAGCCCCTGTTCCACCTCTGCCAGATCCGCATCGAGCTTATCCAGGGACGGGCGCATCAACCCCGCGTGAATGCGAGTCAGCTCGTCTGCGACCGCTTGCGCCGCACGTCGCGCCTCTTCAGGCGAATGGCCACGTACCGCAAACTGAATGAGCCCCGGATCACTTAGCGGCGTCGACTTCAACGAACGGCGAACCAAGACTGAAACCGCGCTTCCGTCAGCTCCACTCGGCTCGCCAAGGAGCTTCAAGACGTTGTTCGTGAATTGCGGTGTTCTCACACGCTCCAGTGCTCGCGCAGCGGGCTCGATCGAGATTGGCGAAGCCGGTGTCGTTTCATTCGCGACCTGGCCAACCTGCAGAATCCCCGTCGCCTCCCATTGTTTGGGAATGAAATATGTTAGGCAGACGCCAATGGCCGCCCCCGCCAGACTCAATCCCAAGATCATCCCGGCGTAACGTCTGAAAAAACGCAATACGTCGTCAACCCTGATGACTACACCATCATCATCGGCATGCTGGACAGTAACTGGTTTCGCTTCCATAGCCTACCTCTTGATAATCATCCATCGCGGCGATCGGAATCGAACAATTTTCCAATATAGCCAAACGTACAAAATAATAAACAGCCCAATAAAAATCAGCAAAACTACGCGATTATTCCAAAATAGCGTCGCCGGCAATACCGCAAGAAGACTCAAAAGCCAGAGATACGGAGACGTCATTGAATTTCTCCGTACGATATGTCGCTCGTCCTTGCTACCTACCGCCCACCGCATCAGACGCTGATAGATCAGCGTATGGAGATGCACGCCATCTGGGTAACCCGCGGGCACGCCTTTCAAAACGCGTCGCCGATAGATAGAGAATAGCGTTTCAAAAATTGGATAGATCAGCATCAGTACTGGATACCATGCCGACACCTGCGGATTTCGCAAAACAAGCAGAATGCCGCACTCCGCTAGTATGAATCCAATCAGATAGGCTCCGCCATCCCCAAGAAAAATATGGCCAGCCGGGAAGTTCCAAATGAAGAATCCAAGAATCGCGCCAATCATAGCGAAGGCCGCTGTAATAATTAGCGGATCCCCCACCTGAAAAGCAACGTACGCGAGCGAAACAAACATCATCATCGCAACCATCGAGGCAAGCCCATTGAAGCCATCGATGATATTGATCGCATTGGCGACACCTGCGACCGCCAACACTGTAATCGCCCCTGAAATCAGCGGGACAGCAAGTACGCTATCCAGAAAATGCAGATCAATTCGGACGATTCGCGCACCAAGCAAGTATGCAGCAAGCACCGCAGCGATCATTGTTGCCAATAACCGCTCCCTAGGACTCACGCGCTTAGTCAAGTCCTCGATGAACCCTGCCACGAACGCAGGGGCTGCGCAGGCTAGCAATAGCGCAAAAGGAGTGCCAATGATCTTTGAATCGCGGAAAAATACGGCAATACCGACACCCATCAACGCGAGAACAATACCGAGCCCACCAACCCGCGGAACCGGTTTAGCGTGAAATTTCTGCACCCCGTTCAGATCCCAATCCGCCGTAATATGAGCGTGCATGCTCGAATAGCGTATCACCATCAAAGTGGCGAGAAATGAGATCGCAAAAGCAATTGAGAATGTCTGCATGGGAAGAAGCTTTATACCGCCACCAAAACCGCACGTGACCAACATTCACCATGTGGTACGGAATAGCGGCATAGCTTTGTATGCCTATATCACGAAACCGTCGGCGCAATGGTTATTAGTTGAAAAGATCTGCCTCACTAAGCCGTTTTCCATCCACATCCTTGGCGGCCAGTACCGGCTCCCCATCGATCGGCCACTCAATGCCGACATCAGGATCATTCCAGATCAAACTACGTTCATGCACTGGGCTCCAGTAGTCGGTCACTTTATATACAAATTCTGCCGTTTCCGAAGTCACAACAAAACCATGAGCAAAACCTTCTGGAATCCACAGTTGCCGCTTGTTTTCGGAAGATAGGGTAACGCCAACCCATTTCCCGAAATTCGGTGAACTGCGGCGCATGTCGACTGCAACATCGAATACTTCACCAGCGACAACACGGACCAGTTTTCCCTGAGAATTTTGAATCTGGTAGTGCAAGCCGCGCAGCACATTTCGCGCTGAACGTGAATGATTATCCTGAACAAACGTACGCTTCTGCCCGGTCGCGTGTTCGAACTCCTTGAGATTGAAGCTCTCATAGAAAAAGCCACGACTATCACCAAAAACTTGTGGCTCCAGAATAAGTACCTCTGGCAAGGCAGTTGGAATAACGTTGAAACTCACCTGATTGACTCCGAAACGATCTGCCTCAAATATTTGCCATAGCCATTCTTGGCCAACGGCTCCGCCAGCGCCTCAACCTGGTCTGCATCAATCCACTTGCTTCGGTAGGCGATCTCTTCGGGGCAAGCCACCATCAATCCTTGTCGCTTTTGCAGCGTCGCTATGAAGCTAGCTGCTTCAAGCAGGGAATCATGAGTGCCGGTATCCAGCCACGCATATCCGCGCCCCATGATCTCTACATTCAATGCTCCCAATGCGAGATAGCGCTTGTTGATATCGGTAATTTCAAGCTCACCGCGCTCCGACGGCTTGATGTCGGCAGCGATATCGCAAACCCTGTTGTCGTAGAAATAGAGCCCAGTCACCGCATAGTTGGAACGCGGAGTTTTCGGCTTTTCTTCTAGAGACAGTGCACGGAAGTGTTCGTCGAATTCAATGACCCCGTATCGTTCCGGATCATGCACGTGATACGCAAAAACCGTGGCACCATTCTCTTCTTTCGCTGCGCTGTGGAGCTGGCGCACCAAGTCATGTCCGTGGAAGATGTTGTCTCCAAGGATCAGCGTCGAAGGATCGTTATCGATAAATTGGCGCCCAATGATGAAGGCCTGGGCCAAACCGTCCGGAGAGGGTTGAACGGCGTACTGAAGATTAATCCCCCATTTACTGCCGTCACCGAGCATTTCAGTAAAGCGCGGCGTGTCTTCGGGTGTGGAAATAATCAAGATATCACGAATCCCCGCCAACATCAGCGTGGATAGCGGATAGTAAATCATCGGCTTATCATAAACCGGCAGCAATTGCTTGGAAACCGATCGGGTAATCGGATATAGACGCGTGCCGGACCCGCCGGCAAGGATGATCCCTTTACGCATAGTGGCAAAACTTCAAAGAATTTGGTCGAGCAGGAAATGGATGCCTTGACGCCAATCGGGCAGATGAATGCCGAACGTCTCGCGCAACTTGCTGGTATCGAGACGCGAATTGGCCGGCCGCGGAGCCGGCAACGGATAGTCTGTCGCAGGAATGGCGGCGATCGCTTCCGGATTGGCCCTGAACTCAACGCCGTGTGCAGTTGCGTATCGCAGTACCTCGGTGGCATAGCCATGCCAGGTTGTCTCGCCACCCGCTGCCAAGTGATAGATGCCGCCGGGAAAGACGGAGCGGTCCGCTGCCAACCACGAGCGCGCAATGACCTGTGCCGTCACATCGGCGATCAGCGCAGCGGTCGTGGGCGCGCCGAACTGATCGGCAATTACGCGTAAGCTCTCTCGCTCGCACCCCAGCTTCAGCATAGTCTTGGCAAAGTTGTCACCATGCGCTCCGGCCACCCAGCAGGTGCGCAATACCAACGCGGAGGCACCAGATGCCACAATCGCCTGTTCACCAACAAGCTTGCTCTTGCCGTAGACAGACTGCGGGTTGACCGTGTCAGTCTCGATATAGGGAGTCGCCTTGGTACCGTCAAACACATAGTCGGTACTGTAGTGCACGAGGAGGCTACCCAGCGCGTGCGCTTCTTCGGCCAGCACGCCGACCGCGGTGCCGTTGACGGCAAAAGCGGTATCAGCATCGGCCTCCGCTTTGTCCACCGCCGTGTAGGCAGCGGAGTTGACGATAACGTCAGGACGAAATTCTCGTACCAATTGGCGCAACGCATCCGGTTGGGT
>JAAENL010000069.1 GCA_024224435.1 Halieaceae bacterium | reverse complement strand
TTTTTGGAGTCTACGCATTTGCGCATCCAGATATAACTTTAGTTCCAGTTAAAATGGAAGGGAATGTATTTAAAATGGTTTCAAAAGCGACATCGGCGCTAGAAGCACAACTGAATGACCCTCGCCTCTAAGGCGAGGGGTTCATGTAGAGTCGATTTGAAATCGACTGTCGTCCACCATCGGCTCACCTTCTTGCTCTTCAATATAGGCTTGGATCATTTCGTCCGTTATGTTCCCCGAACTCACTGCCATATATCCTCTTGCCCAAAAATGCCGACCCCAGAACTGCTTTCGTAAGTGGGTAAACTCCTGCAATAGCACCCTTGAACTCGTCCCTTTCAACCACTGCACCATCTTGCTGATACTCTGCGTCGGTCGGTACCCGATAAACATGTGCACGTGATCAGCAGAAACTTTGCCAGTAATTATCTCTAGCTCATGTTCCATCGCCACCTGACGCAAAATATCACGTGCTCGTATCGCTACCGGACCCACCAACACCCGCTTTCGATACTTCGGAATCCATATCAAATGAACTTTCAGATCCGTCTTTGTATGTGCACCAAGCTTATATCGTCGCATAGCGACATCATACAATCTTTGCTTCGCCTAAAGGCGAGGGGTGTTACGTCCCACCGTATTTCCATCCTTCCATCCCGACCTATTTGAGGTGAGATAAGCGAGACTGTCCCACGTTCTTTTCGGGCAAACAGATTCCTTCAAGAACGCGGGACGAGCGTGGTGTTATTCAGTCGGCGGGTTGATGTTCCATGGCTGTTCCGGATCAACCGGCCTGGCCTCGTACAGGGTCGCCAGGTGGCGTTGAATCTGGGCGAAGTATTTTGCCTCGCACTCCTGGGCCAGCCAGTGCAATGCCTCGCTCAACGCAAAGGCAGTTTCATCCGAGACCAACTCAGCAAAAGGTGTCGTCTCAGTGTTCATCGTAACTCCTCGATGGCTTGTTGCAGTAGTTCATCCGGTAGGTGATTCAAGCCCTTCGGGACCGCCATCTGCATCGCAGTCTTGAGGATGCGTCCGGCGTGCCGGGGGAGTCCGAGTGATGCCTGGCGCAGCAACTCCATACCGGAGTCCGCCAGCAGGGTGTGGGTACAACCGGCCGCCTTCACGGCATGGTTGATCAGTGCTTCGAAGCGCTCGCGTTCGACAATGGGATTGAGTTGTACGCGGGCCTGGATGCGACTGGTGAGTGCGGCATAGGGCACCCGGTCCAGGGTCTGGGCCAGCGCCGGATGGCCCACCAGCCAGATGCTCATCAGGTCGCGGGAGTCGAAGGCGAAGTTGAGGAAAGCGGGCAGATCGCGGAAGAACTCGGTGGGTAGGTTCTGGGCCTCGTCGATAATCCATACGGGCAGGATCTGTTTGCCATCGACCAGTTCCTCGATACGTGCTTTGATGTCCCGCCACAGTTGGGCACGGCGATAGGCGGGCTCCATGCCCAGTGCCAGCGCCAGTCCACGGTAGAGATCCAACCGACCAAAGTCGGTCTCGGCCAGATAAATGACCTGATAGCGGTGGGGATTGAGTGCCTGGGTCATTTGCCTCAGTGCGGCCGTCTTACCTACGCCGGCCGCCCCGGTCAGTAAACCCACCCCGGGGCTGTCCAGCAACCATTGAAAGCGGGTCTGCAGTGTGGACAGGGCTCCGTCATCCCACAGCTCAGGGGTCTGTTTACCCAACGGGGCGTGCTTGAGTCCAAAGTGTTGTTGGTACATTTTTACGACTCCTCGTCTTCAGTCTTCATGCTGGGCTTGACCGGGGTGGCCTGCTTGTCATCGATGGCGTGATACTGCTGGTAGGCCATCTCGACCAGGTTGGGGCCCTGGGGTTGTGCTCGGGGGAGGTCCGCTGACGGACCCGGTTTGTGCCGTTGGCGGTTGCTATTGGCAACCACATCAAGCGGCACCACGCAACCGAGCGCCTGACCCGCGCCATCTTCGAGCGAGATCGCTTGCCCGCTGTGCGGATCGACGACCAGTTGTACTTTCTGCCCCGCCAGTTCATAGGGCACCTCAAAGCGCTGCCCCTGGTAACTTACGGTGCCGTCCTTGCGTACCTGGCGCGAGAGCCGGTGGCAGAACAACTCATCCAGCCGTTCAGCCCGGTTACCCAGGCTGCGGATGCGGGATAGATCCTGCTGATAGCGTTGCAGCGGTGACAGGTCTGCCAGACCCGCGTGCGTGCGTCGATGGTAAATCTCCTCAAGCCACGCCCATAAGCGGGCATTGAGGTCTGACAAGTCCTGGATTCGAGTAGCGTCCAACTCGCTGAGGAACTGATCGCGAACGGTGCGGTGCCAGCGCTCTAACTTGCCTTTTCCTTCGGGCGCAAAAGGGCGACAGTAGATCAGGTGAATGCCCAATCGGGCGCAGATGCCCTGCAGGGTCTTGGCCCGGTAGGCCGGACCATTATCGACCACCAGCTTCACCGGAAGACCACGCTTGAGTACTGCTTGTTTGAGGACTCCTTCGATATCCAGCGCCTTCTCGCCCGTACAAAACGCGCTGTGGGTCAGCAAGCGGGAGGCATCATCCATCAACGAGACCAGATAGACTTTGCGGACCCGTCCTTTGACTGGCACCTGCGGACCATGCATGACATCGCCATACCAGATGTCACCGGCATAACGCGCTTCATAGCTGCGATGTTCTTCGACTTCACTGGCGCCGCCGAGGGGCCGCGACAGCCCATGGCCTTGCAACAGGCGGTGAACACTGGAACGTGGGAGCGTCCCGCGTGCGGCCTGGCCACTACGTTCCAGCAGCAGGATCAGTTGGTCGATGGAGCGGCGCGGGTTATCGCGCTTGGCATCCAGGATGGCCGCCTGAATCGCTGCGGGCAGTTTGGATTGTCCCCGGTCCGAACGGGCCTTGGGGGTCAACGCCTCAATACCATCCCTCCGCCAGGCATAATACCAAGACTCAATCGTTTTCTCGCCAATGCGGCAGCGGTCGCTACCGGGGATGTCGTAGTCACGCTCGGCCAGTTCCCGGAGCAGCCGCTTGAGTTCGCCATGGGCCAGGTGCTCACGGCTGATGAGGGGGCCAAGCACAGCAAGACGGAACAGGGCCACGGGGTGTAAATCGTTCATCGGATTCTCCTCGGTAATTAATGGGCCCATTAGGAAAACTCAAATCAAAAGCCGGCAACAGGGGAAAAGTGTGTGGGGTGGCTCAGCGGCGGTGGTGAGGCCATCCCCGGATGATCCAGGATCAGAACATCATGGGATGGTCACGCCATCGCGATCGAGTACTGCCATCGCAACGGCCAGTGACATCCGGCGAAAACAGGCCAACCAGAACGAGGCCTGCGAACCATGGCGCCCCAACTCGGGGAAATGGCTGCGTAAGTGAAAGCTGTAGCGGCTGAATCGATCTTCCAGCCAGCGTCGCCAGCG
>JAAENL010000068.1 GCA_024224435.1 Halieaceae bacterium | reverse complement strand
CTCGGACGAACCGATGGCTGCCGGGGCAACGCCCGGCTACAGGCGAGAGTCCATGACACACGACCCTACAATAACCCAATTAATAAAACTCGGGTGAGGCCGCCATCTGCTAAGCTAGTAGTATTAAAAAAAAGGTAGTCAAATGAAACGTGTCGTTTCGCTATTACTACTGATCGTATCTACAGCCTGCTCTCATCCGCTCGAAATAGTGGGCGATGGCGACATACAGTCCTCCAATGGTCAACATAATTGCTTACTGGAACAGCAGCCCTGCGCAAATTATGTCGTTGGCGATTACACCGTAACGTATACAGCGCAGCCCCGGGCGGGCTGGTTTTTTTCAGAATGGGAGGGTTGCGGCACTCAGCACCCCCACTGCTCATTCGACATATCAGGTAATGTTGTTAATCAATTCCTCGGGCAGACAATGCCCGCCTTGAAAGCCGTTTTTACACAAACTCCGCCCGCTGACAGCATTCTCATCCCCCTTGACGTTAATAACACCGGGCTGAAACCCTTCGGAGATCTCTTTCGCAGCGTCAATCTTGATGCGGGCAAACAACTGAATGACGCCGCAGACATCGACCGAATCTCTCAACTCATGTGTACAGATTCCAACACCTGCGCACCCGGCGCCATTCGCTACTGGGACAAAGTACAATTTGGTCGATTTGTGCTTGAGCAACCCCTCAAAAACCGCCACGAAATAGCGGCACTTCATTCGCGCGGCTTCTCGATGTTTTGGTCAATCATGGGCGTCCCTGCATTTTTGAGGCAGTCTTGCTCAGGCTGCGTTGTCACCAGCGGCAGTGATACCTATCACATCCTGAGAGAAATGAACGTCGCGACCGATGATCCTAAAAACCCGACCGGTGAACCTATTGCCTGCTCCTGCACCGACAGCGATAACTGGTGGGCAGGCCCTCCGACTGTCGATAGCGTAGCGGGAGTCTCGTGGCTAAACTATCTGGACCTCACTGTCTCCGACCTACTTCTGGAGTTTGATAGCACCGACCCAAAGCTGCGTATTGGTCTATGGAACGAGCCAGACCAGATCTGGTGGAAGACCAGTCAAAACGCGTTTGTGAATATGTGGTGCAACTCGACAGCGCAGATTCGTGACACACTGGGGACAGCCTCACCAGTATTGCTAGGCGGACCAGACGTCTCGTCCTGGGAACACAGAATTACGCCCGCAGACAGCCCTCTGCTGAAACAGATTCAGCAGACCTGCGGCGCAACCGGTAACTTCGATTTCCTGGTCTACCATAACTACAGCAGGCCCGCACAAGCGCTGCTCCAGAACTCCGTAACCGAAGTGCGCTCCTGGGGCCTTGACGATGAGCTAATCGTTGACGTAGGCGAGTATGCGGCGGCACTGCGTGGTGCGGATGACACAACCGGGTGTGATCTCAGTGCAATCGCCAGCTCTGATGGAGAAGTGCCTGCACCCACTGGCGTAGATCCAAGTGCTGTGCTGTGTGATCACCGTGGCGCTGCTGAGGAGGTTGCATCTGCCGCCGCAATGGCGGCGCAGGATCATGGTCGACTTTATCGCTTCGAGGTATGGGACTGGGGCACGATTGACATGGTGGACACCCGCATGGGCCTCCTCACCATCAATAATTTACCCAAGCCCGCTGCCACGTCTTTCTGGATGCTCTCTCAACTACAGGGCGAGCGTATCGCTGTCATCAACCAGCTGGATGGCGCGTTTCCGTTTCACCTGCTGGCCTCTCGTGAAGGCAATGAAATGGTGGTCGTCGTGGCGAGCCAGAATCAGACCGTAAGCGAGCAATTCATCCGTGGGCTGCTCTCCGGCGGACTCAGCTATCAGGATGATGTCGCCCCGCTACTGAGCAGCTGCACCGCATTTGAGAGTGAAGATGCAGAGTCGCAAATCGCAGCATTAGCGGCACAGGGCACCACGGCGCAGCAATTGCTGGATGATTGCCCTGGTCTGGATCCCACTTTAGCGCAGGCACTCGAAAATGCTCTCGCGTACGCTGCGCCGAGAGTGGGCCATGTCGGTCAAAACTTTCAACTGACGATTGACGCGCCCGGGTGGCAAGGTCCGGTAACGCGTCATCGCCTCGACGCCTATCGCAACACCTTTGCTGAAATCTACCGTCGTTGGCCGGCGGCAGACTTCGCGGAGCCGGGGTTCGACTTCGCTGCCGAGGAGAATTATCTATGGCATTACATGACCGAGCCGCTGGATGAGCTGGACGTAATAGGCGGGGAAGTGGCGATAGAGGTGCGTCCAAACTCCGTAACGCTGTTGCGGGGAGTGATCCAATCAGACTGATTGACGTGCGAGTGCGCTTGTTGATCGATTAGATGGGAAACCCGGTTTTTCGCCGCCCCCGGAATTGTTACCGCGCGATGAACGGCCCGGCTGGCTGTAGCGGGTCATCAACCCATCTGTGCAGCTGGATGGGTTGATTCGACCAGACTCCCTGAAAACTCTGGTCTTTTAGGCGCGGGGAAATGACACGATTGACCGCTAACAAACTATAAACGGCGACTGTGCCAATTCAAAAAGGAGACAGACAATGGATGCTCTGAACCTCTCGCCCGCAAGCCTAAGTAAAGTCACACCGACGACTGCGATGTTGCGCTATCTTGCACTCCTGATAGCCGCCCTGCTCTTGCTTGGTTGCGCCCCTTCTGACTTCGATTCCGTGGCGTGGAATCCTCCGCCGTCGCCAGGCACCAGTGGTCCCTTCGAAGACACACTGGACCTCGCGCCGATCCAACTCTTGCCCCTGATCGACGGACATGGGCCAGAGACCATCGTGGCCGGGCCCGAAGGCTGGCTCTACACCGGTATCAAGGATGGTCGTATCCTGCGCTTCAAAGCGGATGGCTCCGGGATGGAAATTTTCGCCGACACCGGCGGCCGGGTGAACGGCATGGCGTTTGACGCTGATGACAACTTGATCGCGGTGGACTCATACAAGGGGCTGCTGGCCATCGACAAGTCAGGCACGGTCGAGATACTCACCACCGGTGCGGACGGCCAGCAGTTCATGTTCCCCGACGGCGTCGATGTCGCAGCCGACGGCACCATCTGGTTTACCGATGCGACAGCCCGGTATCAGGACGGAGAGATCCACTACG
>JAAENL010000067.1 GCA_024224435.1 Halieaceae bacterium | reverse complement strand
CACCAACCGACGCGCGCACCTTCGTGCAGCCCACCACCTTGCGGCAGCGGCACGATGACATGACGTTGTTGTGGGCCGCTGTAGAAAAACTTGCCATGGGTCGGCCCAAAGATGAACTGCACATAAGCAAAGCGTGCCGTGCTACTCATTTCCGCAAGCGAGCACATTGCCTCCAAAGGTGCCAGGTCGGTTGGTGTGCCGATTTTTATGATTACACCTGGCCGCCAACCTTTGGCGTAGTCATACTTGCCTTCATAAGCGGTGGTGCAACCACTGACCACGGCCGCCAGCGCCAGCGCGCTGCACGCCCGCAAGGCATACCCACTTTTAAGAGTTACGTCAGAGCTGCTTGGCATTACTCGCTCCGTTTCAGTCCACCGCCGACGGTCAAGCTTGAAGATCGGGATCTGCACGCCTAGCTGCCCCGCCCAAAAAAATGCTCGGTCTTCGTTGTGCACCTTTCACTTTCTCGAGCGGATTGCCTCGAGAACGCAATTGGCGAGCGTCGCTTCACCACGCGTCTCAATGTGACTGATGCTGCCAAGGGGGCACGCGATTCTGATGGGATAGCCCTCGATCGACGGATCAGGTCTCCACGATCTATTATTGATGCCATCGGCCGAGCCTTTGTCGCGTAGCCGGCGCTATCGGACAGATGCACGGCGTTGCCTTGACATACGGCTCCCGCGCTTGGGCGGCGGTGTTGAGCCGTGGCACGTTTCTGGATCGTTTTCCAAAGTGAGGGGCTTATGAACAATTTCACTCGTTTCATCCCAGCACTGATTTTTGTGCCTTTAGTCGCCTTGGGTGCGGCGAATCACCTCGCCGGCCTAGACGCCAATTCCGGCGGGCCCGCACCCAAAGCGGGCCAACCCGGAGATCCTCGAAAGGTGACGCGTACCATCAGTGTGACCATGAGCGATGACATGCGTTTCCAACCGATCACGCTCACCGTCAAAGTGGGCGAGACCGTGCGTTTCGTTGTCAAGAACCTTGGCAAGGTACACCATGAAATGGTGATCGGCACCGCCGCCGACTTAAAAGAGCATGTCGAGATGATGCGCAAGATGCCGGAGATGGACCACACTACTGGAAAACATCTCTCGCTCGAGCCTGGCCAGCAGGGAGCAATCATCTGGCGATTCGGTGAACCCGGCATTATTGACTTTGCTTGCCTGGTACCGGGGCATTACGAAGCCGGAATGATCGGAAAGATTGTGGTCAAATAGGAGAAGGCCACAACCTTCGATATTCGTCAATCGAGGTCTCGCTGTCGTCAAGCTACGATCGGTGATCATCCCATGAATGGGATCCACGTGAAGCGGAGGTTGTGGTCGCGCGCCGTACTGCGGCACTTCGTATCCCCATCACGCCCGATCATCCTGCCCTGTAAAGATTGCTCCGCTCAATAAAAATCACGATGCCCTTGGCCTCAGGAATATCAGGAAAGATTGAGCTCATATCGATTGGCTGTCCACCTCCGATCGTTGGTGCCGTGAACATCCAGCCAATTTTCTTTTCCCCAATCTGGAAAGCAACAGTTTCACCAACGTACACATGTACGTATCTGATGCGTGGAGTCAAAGTAATTGTCCGGCTCGCATGTGCAATTGCGGCTGGGTGCCCAAACTGGGCTGTCGTCGTAGCGACGGATGTGCACCCAGACGCAAAACCTAGCAACAAGAGCATGAGGGCACTTTGGAGAGCCCGCTTTAGGTTCATGATGCGCTTCGCACAAACGCCGAAAATGCGTCCATGCTGTTGCATTTTACACTGCAGACGACGACAACGCCCTGTCGCCGCGATTACAGTTTTGTTAACAAGTACCGAGTTCAACGCAATGTGGTTACCCGTTTTTTCGGGGGTGGCACGCGGAGATTAGCGGTGACTCGGCCGCTTTAACTCGGTCGAATCAACATTGAAACAGCATCGGAAATGCGCGCATGCACTGCCCCGATCGACCAGTGCCACGACAACAACAGTGGGTTTTGCATGACCGATTTAACAAGAGCGCTCATTGAGCGATGGAAGCATGACAGAGACGGGACTTACCAGACGTGGTTTCTCTGGCCCGAGCGCCTCAAGAACTTTCGCTCCATTCGGCGTGGCATTGGTAAGGTGGTCAGCGAGATCCAGACCGGAACATTTGGCAACACCTATCGCGGATCTTCTCTCGAAACCGTGGTCTCTGCGATTGCCGAGCAGCGCCAAATCTTCAAGGGGGCGGACCACGCATTCCTCTGGAAACCCAAGCTGCGTATTCCGGACATCTACGAGAATCCAGATCATCAGCGAGCGTTCGCCAGGATGCTGCATACCTGCAATTGCTGCAACACCGAGCACGAGCTAGTTCATGCGGTTCAGCAGTTGAACCAGCACGGCATCAAGGGGCTGGGCCCGGCCGCTGCCAACCTGCTGTACTTCATCCACCCAACTTTGGCGGTTCCCTTCAACACTGCGATCGTCAACGGATACAACGCGCTGACTGGTTCTCGTGTCAAGCTCGGCAAATGGGACCACTACCTGGCCATGCGCGAGGGCGTGCGGTCCCTGAATGGACGCTACCGCGACCTGCTTTCCAATGATCTGGGTGCGATTGCCGGACTGCTGTTCGATATCGGCATGGAGCGCTATACGGCTCCGCCGCGAGAGGGGGGCGCCGCCGTGATCGCTGCGTGGGAGAAGGATCTGACCAAGGCCCGCGAGGAAGCTGCCTCTTTCGCCAAGCAACTTCAGGCAGGCCGAACCGACGATGCATCCCATACAGAGGTGCAAGGCTGGTTGCGCGATCTTGGCAGGGCGTTGGGCTTCGCGGTTTGGGTGGCGACCAACGACCGCAGCCGCCCCTACAGTGGCGGCATGCTTAGCGATGGCTGCTTGACGACATTGCCGAATTCACTTTTGGTTTCAGGCGCTGACACCGTACCTCTCATCGATGTCGTCTGGCTGAACGCTGTCTCGCTGGAGGTGGAGGCTGCCTTCGAGGTCGAACATAGCACGTCCATCTACTCGGGCATAGTACGACTGTTGGACTTGGCGTTGGGCACGGAGCAAGCGACAAGAAAACACCTATTCCTGGTGGCCCCAGATTCCAGAGAGGCAGACGTGCGTACCCAACTGGCACGTCCCGCTTTCCGACAGGTTGCAGAACTCGGCATTCGTTATGTTCCCTACACAAGCCTCTCCGAACACCGAGATAGCATTGCTCGTTT
>JAAENL010000066.1 GCA_024224435.1 Halieaceae bacterium | reverse complement strand
CAAGCTATACCAGTGCCAGGATTTTCTAGATAGCTGTGGCTGTCCAAGATCGTATCATCGGGCGCCAGCAAGCGCACGCTGTCGCCGCTGTTATTCGGTCCAAAGGCCCCAGATCGCCAGGTAAAACCCTCCAGTGGGGATAACACTCCCTGAACCCTAGCGATAGGGGCTGCTACCACCGGCGATGTCATCGATCTGGCAGCCACTCAGGTCGACATCGAAGGGGTTGCTGTTGAACAATTCGACGTATTCGCTTTCACCACTGGCCGGAGCAGCAAGATACTCGTTGATGAGAATGCCGGTCGGAATCGTGGTAGGCGAAGGTGTGGGGCTGGGGCTAGAGGTAGCCGTGGCAATGGCAATGGCAATGGCAATGGCTGTTGGACTGTGTGTTGCTGTAGGTGCCTGTGGGGTATTGGCGTCGGCGTGAAGGTGGCGGTAGGTGTTGCAGTGGGCGGTTGGGGATTGGGCTGACCCGGGCTCTGCGGCAGGTCATTGCGCCAATCGCCACCATCAGAACAGCGTGATATCAAATGCACCATTGTAAATATCCCCTTCAAGCTAACGGTACCTATTGCCCAAGACCAGGTTAAGTCGTTACTTCGATCGGCTTTGGAATCTGATTCACTGACGTACCCCAATCTAGTGGAGGAATTGCTAACTCATATTGAAGAATTGCGGTTCAAAATCATAAGAGCGCGGTACATACCCTAACACTCCTATTTCTTGGAGGGTATACCTGCTGCCCAGTCTGTTGGCGCCGAGTCAAAACTCATGGCATAAATCGTAAGTTATGCTACAATAGATTCAATCGTCGCTTTTAGGCACTCTCTCCATTTGGACTAGCAGACGAATGGCCACATCATCGCCCAGTCGCAAACCGTCCTCATCCTACGATGCCGTACACGCTCAGACCTTTGTGGGCAGGGATATGCACGTCCACATGGAATTCAAGGGCGAGGAACTGGCAACTCTGTGGGTGCAGTTGTTGGACCTGCTGAAAAAGCGGGATGCAAACCTGGGGGATGGGATTATCACCGCCGGTGGGGAGAAATTGGAGGTGAGTGCAGTCCAGGTCGACGCTCTGAACCAGTATATGCAGGCGCTGCCAACCGCCAATGCGGCCGAGCTACAAGATCGCTACCTCACCCGTCTTTGCCTGAATCCCATGTACCAGCGTTGGCAGCGGCGCTATGTGGTGCTGTCGGGCGGATATCGCCAAAAGCCGGACTTGACACCCACATTCAGCAAACTTGAGGTGCGGGGGGAAGGGCCTCAACGCCAGATCGAACGCGTACCCCTCAGTGACATCCGTCGGGCTTTCGACGATCACAACACGTTTATCCTCCTGGCGCAGCCGGATGGCGGCAAAACCACGGTGTTGCAGCGCCTGGCCATGGAGCTGGCCCTAAAGCGCTTGCAAGTCACCAGCAACCCCGAGCCCGATGCTCGCCTACCCTTGCTGGTGAAAATGCAAGGCCAGCAACCGCATGAAACGCCGGAAGCCTTCTTGACCCGCATGTGGCGTGCTGACATGCCGGGCGGCAGCGAGGTTGACTTCCAGGAGATGCTGCAACAGGGACAACTATGCATCCTTTGCGACGCCCTCAATGAAGCGTTGAGAGCGCGTTACAGAGAACGCATGTGGGCCTGGCGCGACTTCGCTCGAGGGCTGCCCCCAGGCAATCGCCTGCCTTTCACCTGCCGCACCCTGGACTATCAGGGCGAGTTGGCCATCCAGCAGGTGGAGATAGATGCACTGGACGAGGATCAGATTCAGGACTTCGCCAGGCGCTATCTTGCCGAGGAGAAAGGAAATAGCTTTTGGAAGGCTCTGGGCGATGACCACCCGGAGCTACTGGAACTGGCGAAAATCCCCTACTACCTGCTCATGCTGGTGGAGAACTACGACGAAGATGGACGCCTGCCGGATGATCGGGCGCAGCTTTTCCAGGGTTTTGTAGAGCGCTTATTGAGGCGTGAGGAGGATGAACAGTACTATGAGGATTGGATCGAACCCCAGGCTCAGGTCCTCGCCTTAAGCGAATTGGCCTTCGATATGCAGAGCCTGAGCAGCGGCACTGAGGTGGAGCGCCAGTTTGCCCTTAATGCCCTGCCCGCGCGCGTAACCCTCCCCCACAACTATGACCAGGTGGAAACGCCGCCTGACACAGTGCTGCTTCTGGCCCATCACGCCAGCCTGCTAGCGGTCACGGCAGATGGCAGCATCAAATTTATGCACCACCTGCTGCAAGAATACTTTGCGGCGCTGGCCTTGCTGCGGCGTTGGTCAGAGGAGGATCTGAGCGAGTTGTGGCGCCTGCATTGGCCACAACAGGAAGCGCCCCGTGGCGAATGGGACCCCCTGCCGCCGCCGACCGCGGGCTGGGAGGAAACGACGATCTTGGCAGCCTGCCTTCAACCCGATCTGGTGCGCGCAGTGCAGCCTATCAACCATGCCCTGGCCGCCCGCTGCCTGCTGGCCCAAACCGATCCCAAAGCGCAACAGCTGGCAGCCAGCCGCGAAGACTTATTGGCCACCCTGGGCGATGCGAGCGTGCGGCTGCGCAGTCGCATCGAGGCGGGTCTGTTATTGGGCAGGCTGGGCGACCCCCGTTTCCGGCAGGAGACGATCAATGGCGTGCAGGTAATCCTGCCGGATATGGTCGAGATCCCCGGTGGTAAGGCCACCATCGGCAGTAACTTCCTGGATCGGCTGGCGGAGGGAAACGAACGCCCCCGCCATGACCTGCAACTGGCCGCCTATGCCATCGCCCGTTATCCCCTGACCAACGTCGAGTATGCCTGCTTTATGCGAGCGGGCGGCTATGACGAGGAGCGTTACTGGACGGAGGGGGGCAAGTACTGGCTACGAGGCGAGCACGTGCCGGGCGAGGAGGATCCGGCGGAGTGGTGGATTGAAACCTGGAAGCGACGCAGAAAGAATCCGGCGGAGATCGATGATCGGGTAAAGAAGGGAGCGCTGACCGAGCACGATGCTCGTAACTGGCGAGACTATATCACCAGGTCGCAGGAGGATTGGCTGGCTGCCGTGCGCCAGCTCTATCCCGAAGGCCAGCGTTTTAGGGAGCCGCGCTTCTGGGACGACGAGGGCTTCAACGATCCCAGCCAGCCGGTGGTGGGCGTGTGCTGGTACGAGGCCATGGCCTATGCGAACTGGCTTGCCCAAATCAGTGACCTGCCCTATCGTCTCCCCTCTGAGCCAGAGTGGGAGTGGGCGGCGAGACGGGGGAGCGGCATCTATCCCTGGGGCTGGCGTTGGCATCCCGAGCGTCTCAATTCCCTGGAGGGCAGGGTCATGCGCACCACGCCCGTCGGTATTTACCCCCACGGTGCTACCGGGGATGGCATAGAGGATATGGCCGGCAATATCTGGGAATGGACCGCCAGCCGTTACGCTGGCTATCCCTATGACCCTCGCGCCAATTTAGAAGACCCGGACGCCACCGGTGTGCGTATCTTGCGTGGTGGCTGGCTGGGCGACCCAGCGCAACATGGTGCGGTGCGCCTATCGCGGCAGGTACCCTCCCAGGAGCGGGGACTCCCACAGCGGATTTCGCCTCGCCAGGCTCCTCTCTTAGCTTTTGTCTTTTGTCCCCTGTCCTCTGTCTACTGTACAGTTTCCTATTCAGTTCGAACTCATAACAGTGTTTGTAACCCTCACTCGCCCCGAAGGGGCGATCGCTACGAAAATTTAAGCAATGAAGACCTATCGCAAACTCTGGCCCCAACTCACCCGTTTCGACGCCCTCCACTTGCTCTATCTATGAACAGCTACTGGGTTTACATTCTTCATTGTGCCGACCGCTCATACTACGTTGGACGAACCAACGATCTCGAAAGACGCCTGTCAGAACACCAGGCAGGTGAAGGGAGCGCATGGACACGAATCCGCCTTCCAGTTGAGCTTGTTTACAGTGCGGAAATGCCGGACGAGGAATCAGCATACTTTGCAGAAAGACAAATAAAGGGCTGGTCACGTGCAAAGAAGGAAGCGCTTATCGCTGAAAATTGGGATTTACTTCGGTGGCTGGCAAAGAAACCCAAATTCCGTCCCTAACCCGCACCCTTCGATACGCTTCGCACTCAGGATGCTTGCCTTATACTGACAAGAAACTGCCCTGATTCACAGCGAGTCTACCTACTCAATTCCATAGCAATATCGCAATCCACGCTTTTGCTACATTCATCTCAACATAGCAGGATACCTTGACTGAATCCCCGAGAGTCTACTCATATACAAGTTCAGCATCCTGAGTAGGCTGAGAGTGGCATAGACTAACTTTGATCGAACTCTCAGCCGTATCGAAGGGTGCGGACTGGCGAAATCATCTGTGTGATACCCGCACCCTTCGATACGCTTCGCACTCAGGATGCTTGCCTTATACTGACAAGAAACTGCCCTGATTCACAGCGAGTCTACCGACTCAATTCCATAGCAATATCGCAATCCACGCTTCCGCTACATTCATCTCAACATAGCAGGATACCT
>JAAENL010000065.1 GCA_024224435.1 Halieaceae bacterium | reverse complement strand
GAAGTTCCGACCGAAAAGATCACCGGTGCGCGGAATATCAACATTGAGCGCCACCATCAAGGGGCTGCGGCGAACCGCGACCGGCTGCTTGCTGATCTGCCGGCTGATGTTGCGCTGCACCAGATGGAAACGGCCGACGATGTTGGGAGATTGCTTGAGGCTGCAGGTAAAGTGCAGGATATGGGCGACGATGTGCGCACCCACGGCACGCTTGCAGCACAAACTGATAGCCCGGCGAAGGTCAAGCGCATCCTGTCAGACGTATTCGCGGCTGATAAATCGGTAATGTCGAACCTAACTGACGTTCAGCTGCTGGCGGGCCGGAAGATGCTTGGCTCATTGGGTGAAGAAGTTGCCGAACTATCGAACCGGATAGTTGCAGGCTCTAAAGAACCGCAAACGCTGATGGAGTACCAGAAGAAAGGCGAGGCTTTCTTGGCGTTGCAGTCATTCCTGCAGGGAAAGGTGCGTGAGACAGCCAGGGCGCTGGCGCAGCAGAAAATGATCGCTGAAACGCTTGAGTCAAGTAACATCGCGAACATAAATGATTTCATGGCTCAAGGTACGGGATTACGCACGCCCGAGGATATTATCCGCCACGCCACATTGACTAAAAACCATATCGACAAGCAAGGCGCCGAGGCGGGAACCGTCGAGGGACTAAAGCCCCAGATGCGCGACTACTTCAAGGTCGGTGTTGAGTATTGGGCGAATAACATACTGTCTGGAGTCGAAACGCATTTAGTTAACTTGCTCGGCAGTCCTACCGTCCAACTGTATGAGGGGTTATTTATCCGTCCGATAGCGCACGGAATAGGGCTTGCACGCCATACGTTTGATCTGGGCAGGCCCAAGCCACCAGGCCCGCACGCAACGCTTGACGAGGTTGAGCGGTTCAACCGTGGGACCGTTGCATGGAATGAGCGCATCAAAATGCAGGAACATACTTCACGCTTGGCCGGGTTTACCATCGGCATGCGTGACGGCCTGACCGCGTTTTTCGATGCTATCAAAACAGGGAAAACGCAATTCGGACCGGAAAAGGGCGAAGAGGTGCGCGGCGCGATGCACAAGGTATTCGGCTACCACTTTGGCGAAAAGGGCGAAAAGGCAGCAGCGCTGGCGTCGGGGTCGTTCCGTGCTCTTGGTGCTGAGGATGGCTTCTGGAAAACCAACATATTCAGAAGTGAGTTCACAGCCCTTGCGGCGCGTGACGCTTACGCTAAAAATCTGGACGTAGACGAGCACATCGAAAAGGTATTAAGCAACCCGGCCGACTTCCCTGAGCTGTATGAACAGGCAATGTCATATTCCCGAAAGTACACTTTTACCGAGACAGACCGGCCGGGGATATTGGGCGATGT
>JAAENL010000064.1 GCA_024224435.1 Halieaceae bacterium | reverse complement strand
TGAGGCTTTCTATCTCTGCAACCGTTTACTGCAAAATCCGAACGGCAGCACCGCCATCGAAATCAGTGCGGGTGGACTGCAGTTACTGTGCACCGCGGACACGTGGATCTGCCTGACCGGAGCGTCAATGCCCCTCTCGGTTAACGGCAAAGAGCACGATAACTGGACTGTACACCGCGTGCGAGAGGGTGATGCCATAGAAGTGGGATTCTCCCGAGCCGGCGTACGCGGCTATCTGGGGGTCGCGGGTGGCTTCTCTATCACGCCCAGTTTCGGCAGCACCGCGACGGTGGTAAGGGAAGGCATTGGCGGATTACAAGGAAAAGCGTTGAATACGGGGGATAGTCTCCCCCACCCCGTATTGAAGGCGTGTAAATCACTTTTTTTACCCGCGAGGGAGCGTCCTCGCTATCTAAATAGCCTGACAGTAAGAGTCATTCCGGGCTATCAGCAGCGCATCTTCAGCCGAATTGCAAAACGGCGCTTTTTTGGTGCGCCCTACACAGTATCGGAGCGCTGTGATCGCATGGGCTACCGAATGCAAGGGCCCGCCGTAAACTGCGCCATCGGCGGCATCCTGTCGGAGGGAATTTGTCCGGGCGCAATTCAGGTACCGCCCGATGGGCAGCCCATCATCCTGCTAAACGATCGCCAGACGATCGGCGGCTACCCCAAGCTCGGCGCTGCACTATCTACAGACATCGCTCGCTTGACGCAGCTTAACACGGGAGCCAAGGTGCATTTCGCCCCTATCACAACTCACACCGCCCGACGCGCTGTGAGATTATCAACGCTGAGACTATCGAAGCTGCCTCTGGAGGAGCGGCGGAATTGAATTCACTAACGCTGAGTAAAGCAGTTGAGCGCGCATTGGTCGAACGCAACCCACGCAATATGGCCCTGGTTCAAGCGGCACTGAGACCGGGTTATTGTCAGCGCGCCGCTACTTTTTTACGCGGCATCACGGGCACCGTAATCATCGGCACCGGGTTCCCCGTAAAAAACACCTTTGAAACGGACGGCCCAGCCGGCGCGATGACACTCTATACGGCGCTCAAAAGCCTCGGCGCCAAACCGGTCATTGCCTGTAGCGCGCCCCTGTCAGACGTACTTGGCGAGGACTACGATGTACTCGAACTGACCGTCGGCAATGCCGCGTCCGCGCGCGCAACAGCGGCAGCAAGCCTGCATTCACTGCAACCCGAGGCTTTGGTCGCCATCGAGTGTCCCGGAGCTGCGGCTGACGGCCGCTATTACAACATGTATGGTCAGGACATCACGGCCCGATGCGCTCATTTCGACCCCTTTATCGCACAGGCCGCCTGCCCCACGATCGCCATCGGAGACGGCGGCAACGAAATCGGCATGGGCAATGTCGGCCCCGTGCTCGAACAACTGGATATCCATGGGTCGGTTACGCCCTGCACCGAGCTAGTGGTGGCCGATGTCTCCAATTGGGGGGCGTACGCACTTGTTGCTTTGTTGGGCCATTGGGCTGAGCGCGATCTGCTGGGCTGCGCGGACACGGGGTCCCTGTTGCGCTTTCTGTGCCGTCACGGCGGGGCTGATGGCATTACGGGGGAAAATACACCGACAGAGGATGGCCTTGACTCAAGTGAGGGTCAGCGGCTGGTCGACCGACTGCAGGCGCTGACAAATGTATAACATCACTAAAGCTTATGGCATTTCTGTGGGAGAATAGCGCGTCATATGGAGACGGTTTACCTCAACGGCGACTACCTGCCCCTCGACGAAGCGAGCATCTCGCCGCTCGATCGCGGCTTCCTGTTCGGCGATGGCATCTACGAGGTCATCCCCTCATACGCGGGTCGATTAGTAGGCTTTATTCCCCACCTAAAGCGTATGCAGGACGGGCTGGACGCAATTGGAATTGACCTCCGGCTGGAACCCGAGGCGTGGCGTCATATTGCAACGCGCCTGATTACCCTTAACGGAGGGGGTGATCTGGCACTCTACCTTCATGTCAGCCGGGGTGCCGACAGCTCGCGTCATCACGCTTATCCCGACAACATTAAACCAACAATTTTTGCCTTCGCCTCCCGGATTGCCCCGCCAACGCCACCCGACAAGGATAAAGTCATCCCCTACTCTGTGATTACTGCAGAAGATCTGCGCTGGCAGCGCTGCAATATCAAATCCACATCATTACTGGGTAATGTCCTCCACTACCAAAGCGGGCATGCTGCCGGATACAACGAGACCATTCTGTATAACCCTCGGGGTGAATTAACCGAAGCTGCGGCATGCAATGTGTACGTCATCAAGGATGGTGTTGTGGCGACACCTGAGTTGGACGAGCAAAAGCTGCCGGGAGTGACTCGCCAGATCTTGCTGGCAGTATTGGCCCGAGACGGACGTATTCCGGTCGAAGAGCGTGTGATTACATTGGACGAGCTGCGCGCTGCAGATGAAGTGTGGTTATCCAGCTCGAGTAAGGATATTGTTCCCGTCACCCGCATTGACGACCGGCCGGTGGCGATGGGCCATATCGGCGATGTCTGGCTCGCGGCCCAGACCCTGTTCAGCACTCATAAGTTCGAGTATTGATGGCCAGACCTAACCAGGCAACGCTGGATCTTGATGCGCTGCGCCACAACGTGGCCCTCACCAAGCAGCTAGCTCCACATTCACGCCTGATGGCCGTGATCAAGGCCAATGCCTATGGCCACGGTATGACCGTCATCGGCAAGGCCCTGCAGCCACAGGTGGATGCGCTGGCCGTCGCGTGCATTGAAGAGGCGGTGGAACTCAGGGACGCCGGTATCACGATACCCATCCTGTTACTGGAGGGCGTATTCGAGCCAGCTGAATTGGCTCTCGCATCGCAATTACAACTGTGGCTGACTATTGCCAACGAACGGCAGCTGGACTGGCTGGAGCAGGCAACGCTCACACAACCCGTCAGTTGCTGGTTGAAAATCGATACCGGCATGAATCGCAAGGGCGTGCCGACCGACCGGGCCATGGCTTGCCACCAAAGACTGCTCGAATGCAACCAGGTTCGCACAGACCCGGTTAGCTTCACGCATTTTGCCGCCGCAGATGACCTCGACGCGCCTCTCACCAAACGACAGTTACAGCGATTCGATCAGCTGCCTGTCAGTGGTCCACGCAGTGCTGCAAATTCTGCGGGCATACTGGCATGGCCCAACTCACATTATGACTGGATCCGGCCTGGTTATATGCTGTATGGCCACTCACCTATGTTGGAGAGGCACCCCGCTGCACAGGGGTTACGGCCTGTGATGACACTCAGCTCCGCCGTTGTTGCCGTTCGTGACCTGCCGGCAGGCGAATCTGTAGGCTACGGCTGCACCTGGGTCGCGGAGCGTCCTTCCCGGATCGCCACGGTGACGATCGGCTATGGTGATGGCTATCCGCGTAATGCGCCAAACGGCACGCCAGTGCTCATCAATGGCCAGCGCGCACCCTTAGCGGGGCGTGTATCAATGGATATGATTACCGTGGATGTGACTGATCTGGAAGCAGTTCAAGCGGGTGATACGGTCATCCTGTGGGGGCAAAATCTGCCTCTGGCGGAAATCGCGGAGCGGGCTGACACCATTGGCTACGAGCTCACGACGCGCATGCCTGCACGCACACCGCGTGTCATCGCCTGACAGCACTCAGCAAACTATCCTGTGCGTGGCATAGGGCATCGTGACAGAACCTGCCTGGTCATTCGGCATATCATAATCACTTCCTAAGCAATGAAAATCACAGGAGCGTGCACCATGATTCTTTCAAGCAGGAGACGACGGTGAATCAAGCAGCGCAGGTAGATCTGCTCCACCAGATCATCGAATACCAGTCGGCACACCGGCCGACTAGCCCTGCACTCTGGTGGCAAGGTGAAGCCAGCAGCTTTGCCGAATTACAAAACGTTGTGTTGCGTATCGCAGAGCGGCTGGCGGCAAGCGGATCTGTCGGTGACCGAATTGCCGTATTGGGCTGGAATAGCCCCGCATTTTTGCATCTGATATACAGTGCGTCTGCCGCCGGAAAAATACTGGTACCCCTGAACGCCAGACTCGCACCGGCAGAACTTGCCCATCAACTGCAAGCCTCAGGCGCGAGCCTCCTTTTTGCCGACCGGGCGCTCTTGCAACCCTTGATGGCGCACCCTGAATTTCCCACTCATCTAAAGACAATCTGTCTTGGTAGTGAGCTGGAAGCGTGGCTGCATTCGGCAAAAACAGCTACCTTGCCCGAGTTATCGGCGGATCAACCCGCTTGGATACTGTACACCTCTGGCTCCACAGGCAGGCCCAAGGGGGCAATATTGAACCACCGATCACTCATGGCAGGTCTGGCCTCCGCCGCTCTGGCCCGCCCCGTTCAATCAGAAGATCGCTACTACTACCCTTTTCCCTTGTTTCATGTCTCTGCTCACAACGTGCTTTTACAGCACATGTACGGCGCATCTGTAATACTGAGCCGTAGTTTTGATGCGGCTGAAACAATCAAGGCTTGCCGTGACCTGAAGGTCACCTCGATGTCACTGGCGCCCACCATGATCGGGCTTCTACTGAACCATCCAACATTCAACGCAGACGACCTGAGAGGGGTACGCACAATTGGCTACGGCGCATCGGCCATGCCGACCGACCTTTTGCAACGCCTTCTGTCAGAAACAGAGGTAGGACTTTGCCAAAGCTACGGGATGACAGAACTGTCTGGCAGCGTCGCCTTCCTCACCGAAGCGGATCATCAAC
This sequence comes from Halieaceae bacterium, assembly GCA_024224435.1. Classification (GTDB taxonomy): domain Bacteria; phylum Pseudomonadota; class Gammaproteobacteria; order Pseudomonadales; family Halieaceae; genus Marimicrobium. Next base: position 34,636 of record JAAENL010000064.1, on the reverse strand, counting down.
GGGCCGCGATGGACACCCCTGCACTGCTGCAGTCCGTCGGTCGTCCCCTGTCCACTGCAAAAATCGCACTGATTGATAAAGATGGTAATGAAAGCGCTGAAGGCGAGATAGTGGTAAAAGCGAGACAGTGCATGAGTGGTTATTGGAATGACCCAAAAGCCACTGCCCTGGCGATCGAAGACGGCTGGCTACGCACTGGCGATATCGGTCGAATCGATGACGCTGGTTATCTGTATATAGTCGATCGTAAGAAAGACATGATTCTTAGTGGTGGGGAAAATATTGCCAGCCGAGAAATCGAAAATGTCCTGCGCCGTCATCCGGCGATAGCGGACTGCGCCGTCATAGGCCTACCCGAACCCAAATGGGGTGAGTGCGCCTGCGCTGTGCTATGCCTGGCAGCAGAAATAAGTGAGGATGAACTGATTGCCCACTGCCGAGCATCACTCGCCCGGTTCAAGGTGCCCAAACAATGGGTTCGCACCGACCGCTTACCCCTGAACGCAGCGGGAAAAGTCGATAAGCCACTACTGCGACGGCAACTCGAAAACCCCCTGAACACAAACACAGAGGCAGATACAGAGACAGAGACACCGAGATACCTCAGTTAACCCACCACAACACACGCTTGCGCGTCACGCTCTAGCTGCTGTCCTGAGAGTCAAGAAATTGAGAGAACTCGATTTCGTAAAGCCGGAATAAAACCAATGCAACGGCAAAAATCAGCGGTCCATAGATCAGCCCGACAATACCGAACACCTGCAGCCCGCCAATCAGAGAAAAGAAAATCACCACGGTGCTCATATCGGCCCCCTGCATAAGCAGGGGCCGTAAAAAGTTATCGATCGAGCCGACAACGAAAACGCCCCAAACCAGCATGAAAATCGCCATATTCCATTCACCGGTAAACATGAGAAAAATGACGGCAGGCAACCACACCAGTGCTGTACCGACCAGTGGTATGAGTGACGTCAATGCCATGACTGCCCCCCAAAACACACCGGGAAATCCTGCAATCCACAAGCCGAGACCACCCACCACCCCTTGGGTAATCGCCGTGAGGAAGGTGCCGAGTAACGCTGATTTGCTGACTGACTCCACCTCCTTGAACAACGTTTCTTCCTGAGTGCGCGCAAGAGGCAGAGCGCGGTGTATAAACGCGATCAGCTTGGATTGATCGCGCAGTACAAAGAACAACACAAACAGCAGAAGCACAAAATTGAACACGAGTCGCGTCATACTGCCCAGAATCGACGTAGACACGCCGGCGAATTGCTTGCCCATCACCGTCGCCGCCGCCAGTGCCTTACTGCGGATATTATCGGGCTCGAGCGCGCCATCCGGCAGCACGCTAGTCAGGCGCTCCCGGCTCTCGACCAACCAAGGATGGGACAAAAACTGTTGTATATTATCCTGCGTTGCCCACTCTCTCACGATTACAGAGTAATCGATGCCCTGTTTCAGAATAGCCCCGAGCAAAACCAGGGTGGGTATGAGAATGACAAGCATCAGCAGCAGGCAACTGATGACGGCCGCCATGGACTGCCGGCCGCGCAGCACCGTAACCAGTCGCTGGTGCGCGGGCTGTGCCAGCAGACCGATCAGGATGGCAAGTATAATTGGCTCGAGGTAGGGCTTGAGCATCCCATAACAAGCGTAAAGGGCAATACCCAGGAACACCAGAAGAACCACCCGCTGGAAAACCACATCATCGCGTTTACTCATAGGGCCAACGCTCTCCGGACCAGTGATTGAAGAGCCAACATAGAGCTTTCTCAGCAAAAATCAACGCCGGACAGACGGTCCCACACCGACTGCGAGCATATAAAGGATAAAAACCTACTGGATTTGATCGGGCATAGTGTTTTATGTTGTGCGGCGACAGTGGATAAGCGAGAACGGCATGCAAGTTAAAGACAACACACCAATACTCGTCGGTGCTGGACAACAGACGTGGCGAGACACGGACACCCACCGCACACCAGTCGATGCCCTGCAGGCGGCCTGCGCGGCGGCACTGGCCGACGCCGGCGGTAACAAACTCACTGACGCGGTAGATACCATAGGCACTGTGCGCTTTATCGCAGACGCCTCTCCCGGGGGCGGCGCTGTGTTTCCACGCAATCCAGGCATCGAGCTTGCGACCCGACTGGGGATTAATGATCCAGCGCTGTTCCTGGGCTTCCTCGGCGGCAACTCACCCCAATACCTTGTGAATTATTTCGCTAATCAGCTTGCAGATGGGCAACGTGAGGTTGTGCTGCTGGCAGGTGCTGAATTGCTAGCCACTTTTTTCTCTGCACTACGTACCGGTGGCGACATCTCAGATTGGGCGGGCAATACACAGAGCGAACCCACTGTCATCGGCGAAGAGAAAGAAGGGTGCACCGCCCTGGAGACCGCCCACGGCATGTTCGAGCCTATCAACACCTACCCACTCTTTGAGAATAGCCTGCGCCATCATCTGGGTCTGGATCAGAAAGCACACACTGGGCTCATTGCTGACCTGAGTAGCCGCATGAGCCGGGTGGCCGCTGACAACCCACTGGCCTGGCATCAAGAAGCACGGACCGCAGAACAGATACAGACCGTAGAAAAAAGGAATCGCTATATCGGCTTTCCTTATACGCGCGCCATGAACCCTGTGCTGGAGGTCGATATGGCTGCCGCCGTCGTGATGACAACAGTGGGTAAAGCGAAGAAACTCGGCATTGACCCCCAGCAGTGGGTTTACCTGCGCGGCGGTGCCGATGCAAATGACAGCTGGTACGTCAGCGAGCGTACCTCCCTCCACGATTCTCCCGCCATAGCTGCCGCCTGGCGCTCGGTGCGGGAACAGTCAAGCATCAACCTCGACGAAATCGGTCATTTCGATATTTACAGCTGCTTCCCCAGTGCGGTACAGGTGTCCTGTCGGGCACTGGGCCTTTCACCACTGGACCCTAGAGGTGTTACGGTCACCGGCGGCCTGCCATTCTTCGGCGGACCGGGCAATAACTACTCGCTACACGCCATCTGCGAAATGATGTCAAAGCTGCGTCACTCTGGCGGACACGGGCTGGTGACCGCAAACGGCTATTATCTCACCAAACATTCGCTGGGCCTTTACTCCGCGGAGGCACCAACGAAAGACTGGCGACCACTGCACAGCGCGCCCTTGCAGGACGCTCTCGACAAGCTACCACTCGTGCCGGTCGCCACTGAATATTGTGGTGAAGCAACTTTGGAAAGTTATACGGTTTGCTTTGACAGGGAGGGCCCGCAGCGAGGGCTTGTTCTGGCAAGAAATAGCGCTGGAGAACGAATCGTTGCCAACACAGATCTTGCAGATAATACACTCGAGCAATTAATGCAGCGCGACCCCATCGGACAAAAGGGCGCCGTAAGCCAGCAAGACGGTATCAATCTGTTCGCCTTTTGACAGCCCTAAGGGGGCTCGATCAAGCAGGAAAACAGTACTGAGCGCGCTACGATCCGAGCGGTTATTATGCGGGTAGAGCGGCATCATGCAGCGATGGTAAACGGTACACCACTATAACCCGGCACTGAAAAATGAAAATACTTAAATGGTTGCTTGGCACTATTTTAGCTCTGGTTCTTGTCCTGGGATCCACCGCGATTTGGCTCCGTTACGAATTCCAACGGGTACAACAAACGCCGCTCGACGAGACCACATGGAACAAAGTGCCTGTTGAGTCACTTGCGCAGATGGATGATCAGGCGAGTTCCTGCGACCAACAATATCCGAATAAGAAAGCCTGGTTTGGCGATCTTCACGTCCACACAGCCGCTTCCTACGACGCCACCTCTTTTGGCGTCACCACCACCGTCGATGAAGCGTATGCTTTTGCCCGTGGCACACCGCTGTACGTCAGACTCATGCAAGATTCACCAGAAGACCAAACACCGGCGCTCCAAATAAGAGCGCCGTTAGATTTTATGGCCGTCACGGATCATGCCGAATCCCTGGGCGAGACACGCCTTTGCTATACCGACGAGGCTGACGCCTATGACACACTGGTGTGTCGCCTTTACCGAGGTGATATCAGAATACCTGCCGAAGCACGGCTACAGTCTCTTTTCCGATTAGCCAGCTTTGCCATTTTCGGCCAGGACCGCTCTGCCCGTATCTGCGGTTCCGATGGCGAGATCTGTCGAAGCATTGCTGAGTCCCTGTGGCAAGATAATCAACGCAGTACGGAAGCGTGGCACGACAGGAGCACGGACTGTCGGTTCACAACTTTTCATGCCTACGAATATACGCTAGCGGAATCCGCCTCCAATCTACATCGCAATGTCATATTTGGCACAAGCACCGTACCGCAGGCACCTTTGAGCGCCAAGGATGCTCCCGAGCCGGAGGAACTGCTTGGGTGGCTCGACACTGTCTGCCTTACCGGCAACGAAGACTGTGACGTTATCGCGATTCCTCATAACAGCAACTGGAGCAGCGGACGCATGTGGTTCCCCTACAGCAACCGCGATATGCCAATCGAAGAGCGACGAAACCTGGCTCATCTGCGTGCCAGAACCGAACCGCTGGCAGAAATTATGCAGATCAAAGGCGATTCCGAGTGTCGTAACAATATCGCCAGCGTGATCGGCCCAACGGACGATCTGTGTAATTTCGAAAAGCTGAGACCCGCAAACGAGACAATCCCGGACTGCGGCGAAGCGTTTGGCAGTGGCGGCATGATGCTAAAGGGCTGCACCTCTCGCTACAGCTTCGTTCGTTATGCCCTGAGCGCAGGTCTGCGCGAAGAGCAAAAGCTCGGAGTGAACCCCTTCAAATTAGGCATTATCGCATCCACGGACACTCATATTGGCGCAAGCACGGCGGCGGCAGAAACCAACTACCGCGGATCACATGGCAATGATCGGAATATTCAGGACCGCCTGCTGAGTAAGGTTGAAGTGCCTGGAGACATTGCTACCGGCTCGCCAGTACGTTTCAATCCCGGCGGTCTGGCTGGAGTTTATGCCACCCAAAACACTCGCCAGGACTTATTCAAGGCCATGCGGCGCCGCGAGACTTTTGGGACCAGCGGACCGCGAATCGCACCAAGGTTTTTCGCCGGCTGGAACATTGACGCCAATCTTTGCACCAACACAAACTTTCTCGCCTTGGGCTACCGGCAGGGTGTGCCCATGGGATCGGACTTACCCGCTGCTCCCGCCGGCGCGCAGGGTGGCCCGGTGTTCGTCGCCAGCGCCTCCCGCGACCCCGCGGAAGACAGCAACCCATTACAACGCATACAAATTATAAAAGGCTGGGTCGACCAATCGGGTAACACACACCAGGCGGTGTTTGATATCTCCGGCGCGGAACCAGGGGCGGCGCGGGTAGACCGCAATACCTGCGAGGTTTCAGGTCGGGGGTTTTCGGAATTGTGTGGCGTTTGGCAGGATCCAGAATTCGACCCGGAACTGCCGGCGGTTTATTACACACGGGTGCTTGAAAACCCGACCTGCCGCTGGAGTCACGTGGCCTGCCTCAGCCTGCCGGAGGCGGAACGGCCATCCAGTTGCTCTGACCCGGAGCTGCCCTGGCAGATACAGGAGCGTGCCTGGACATCACCGGTCTGGTACCGCCCCCCCAAGTAACATATGATCGCGCTCAGCAATATCGCCAAGGTAGTCCAACAGAATTGTATTTACCTGCGATGATGCCTCCAGTTGCACCATATGCCCTGCACCTGGAATCATGCGTACGTCGCGCAAGTCGGGGAAGATAGCGCGCATCAGGCCAATGGGATCATCACCGTGAAAACCCTCCAGGTCGACATCATGCTCACTGCCAAGGAAGTAAGCGGGAACGTCACTTTGCACTCCTTCGAAGGGCTTCCGCTGCGCCCACTTCAGATCAAACGATCGATACCAATTGAGCCCACCGGTAAAACCAGAGCGACTGTACTCGGACACGAAATATTCAAACTCCAGTTCTGACAGCCAACTCCAGGGCAGTGGCGGAGGCTCCGCCATCGCGTCTATGTAGCTGGTGCCGGGAGGATGCTTGAAACAATCGAAGTAGTTGCCTGCACCGCTGAGCGTATGAAATACCTTGTGTAAAAAACGTCGGGGCGCGTTCGCCAATTCCTCGTCTGCGCGCGGGGGGACACGAAAATACTCTATGTGTATAAAATGTGCCTCGCCCATTTTTCGATATTCAGTCAGCGGTGACTCGTCAGGGTTATGCGGGGCTGCCGGGTTTTCGAGACCTATGACGGCGATCACCCGCTCCGGGTGCCGCAGTGCCAAGTCATAAATGGCAAAGGCGCCAAAATCGAGACCCGCAAACACCGCACGCTCGATACCTGCATGATCCAGCAAGCCCAGCAAATCGTCGGTGATGTGCTCGATATCGTAGGCCTGCGGCTCCGGGGGTGCTTCGGTCTGCCCCATGCCTCGCATATCCGGTGCAATAACCCGGTAGCCCGCGTCTGCCAGAGCGCTGATCTGACGATGCCAGCTAAACCACAAATGCGGAAACCCATGGCACAGCACCACCGGGATCCCCTCTCCCTGCTCTACGTAATGCATGTCTATACCATTAATCCTGGCGTGCCGATGGTACCAATTCACGTGTTTCTCCCACCCATAAAAAAGGCCACCCGGGGTGGCCTTTAAAGCGTCACAACCGGATTTACTACAAATTGTAACCGCGCTCGTCATGCAGCACGAGGTCGAGGCCCTGATTCTCTTCTTCCGGATCTACCCGAAGGGAGACGACCATATCGACAAGCTTGAGCAGTATGTAGCTCGCAATGCCCGTGTAAACGAACGTGGCAACCACTCCTGTTGCCTGAATATACAGCTGCCCCCCTATGCTGGTGGCGTCACCGGTAAAACCATTCCCGCTGAATACGCCCAGGTTGGTGGCACAGAATACCCCAGCCAGCAGCGTACCGAGAATCCCGCCCACTCCGTGAACGGGGAAAACATCGAGGCTATCGTCAATCCTGAAGGTATTCTTGATGAGTTGGGTAGCAAAGTAGCAGACCACACCGGCGGTCAGTCCGATTACTACCGCTCCAGCGGGGCCTACCGAACCCGACGCCGGGGTGATGGTACCGAGGCCAGCAACCATACCGGTAACGATACCCAGCACCGAGGGCTTGCCATGGCGAATCCATTCCATGGCCATCCACGCGAGCGCGCCGCAAGCCGCGGAGAGGTGAGTCACCAGCATGGCCATAGCGGCCGTGTTATCCGCCGCCAGTGCTGAACCCGCGTTAAAGCCGAACCAACCGACCCATAGCATCCCCGCGCCAACGACCGTTATGGTCAGATTGTGGGGGGGCAAGGGCGTGGTCCCGAAACCCTTGCGGGGACCCATCACCAAAGCTGCGACCAGCGCCGCTACACCCGCAGTGATGTGGACTACGGTCCCACCGGCGAAGTCCTGTAAACCCATAGCGCCCAGCCAGCCACCACCCCACACCCAGTGACAAACCGGTGCATACACCAGAATCAACCAGAGGGAAGAAAATAGCAGCATCGCGGAGAAACGCATTCGCTCGGCGAAGGCGCCTACGATCAGCGCCGGCGTGATAACAGCAAACGTCATTTGAAACGTCGCAAAGAGCGTAGATGGTATCGCACCGTTCATTGAATCCATGCTCATGGCCGCGAAAAATACATTACCAAAGTCTCCGATAAACGGCCCCTGCTCCACGCCCTCACTACCAAAAGCAATAGTGTAACCAATGGCAAACCACAGCAGCGACATCAGGCAGGTCAAAGCAAAGCATTGCATGAGTAGCGACAGTACGTTCTTGACCCGCACCAGGCCTGCATAAAACAGGGAAAGGCCCGGAATAGTCATGAATAGAACCAAAGCGGTGGAGGTCAAAATCCACGCAGTGTCAGCGCCATTGAGCTCATCTGCGCTGACCCCGGCAGACGCCAGCAGGGTCGCCAAAAACAACCCGAGGGAATAAGAGTGTCTAGTTAACCTGGCCATAATTACAGCGCCTCCTCTCCGGTCTCACCTGTGCGTATGCGAATGCTCTGCTCAAGCGGCGTTATAAAAATTTTGCCATCGCCAATCTTTCCAGTATTGGCAGAAGAGCAAATCGCCTCTATCGCAGCATCAACCTGCTCATCTCCAAGACCCAGACTGATCTTGATTTTAGGTTGAAATTCAACGACATATTCGGCGCCACGATAGAGTTCGGTATGGCCTTTCTGCCTGCCGTACCCTTTGACTTCCTCTACCGTCATACCGGTTATACCAATCTGATGCAACGCATCACGAACGTCATCAAGCTTGAACGGCTTAATGATCGCAGTCATCATTTTCATGTGGTTTCCTCACTTCATTTTGCCCAATTTTGGTGCATACAGGGATGTCTTCAGGGCGCTCAGGCTTGGTTTTATCCGCCATGACGATAGGGAACGCGCATCCTGACATAATCCAGCGCAAAGGTTAACAGCCACAGGTTTTTAATCGGACAAACCGCCCTGTCGTACACCTGTCCTGTGGTGGCGAAACTCAACACGCGCCCCCGCAGCGGGATACGAGGATGCGCCTCCTCACGGAGAGCCTACCGGCAACAGACAGGGTGCAATGACCCCAGCGGCATGCTATGTATACGTCTTTATTGCAAACAAAAACGGAATGCGCGCATGATCCGCCCGCTGTTTCACGCCTTACTGGTTGGCACTCTCCTGCACGTTGCTGCACTCTCAGCCGCGTCCCTGCCCAGCAACAACAAAACAACACGCAATGTGATTCTCATCATCGGGGACGGCATGGATGAGCAACAAATCACCATTGCCCGTAACTATCTCGCAGGCGCAAGTGGCGAGCTAATACTCGATACAATGCCCCTGCGCGCGCAGGTCCAGGTGCTCGCAACCGAAGATCAGGTGAATGGAAAACCTGTCTATGTTTCAGATTCTGCCAATACCGCTACGGCTATGGCGACTGGCGTGGTCACTAGCCGGGGTCGCATCGCAACCGCCGCTGGCAGCAACACGCCCTTGGTAACACTTGTTGAACTCGCTGACGAAGCGGGCTTCCGTTCCGGGTTAGTCACCACAGCAAGCGTCACCGACGCCACTCCTGCCGCGTTTGCAGTACACATGAGTTCACGTCGCTGCGAGGATCCGGATACCATGGTCGACGTTTCTATTTACGGCTTCGAAATCGCCGATTGTTCGGCGGAACTGAAAGCCAACGGCGGCAACGGCTCCATCTCTGAACAACTCATCGCCTCCCCATTAGATCTGCTTCTCGGGGGTGGTCGCCAACGTTTTGACGCGACAGCCGAAGGCACAGATATTTCAGTGGAGTCGCTTGCGGTCGACAATGGATTTGTAATCGTCACCAGCCCACAAGAGCTGTTGCAGGAAGAGCCCGGCGAAAGACTGCTCGGTCTGTTTGCTCAAGGCAACCTGCCGGTTCGACTACAAGGAGAGAATGGACGACAGGCAGAGGCGCCGGTGCGCAGTTGGTTAAACTACCTTAACGATTACCTCGGGAGTGCTCAGTTACCGGACCCTATGAACTGCGAACCCAATCCGGATTTCGATGGCACACCAACACTGGCCCAGATGACTGAAGCCGCCCTCACTCATCTCAGTCACGATAACGACAAAGGCTTTTTCCTTATGGTGGAATCTGCATCCATCGATAAACAGGCACATGAACGAAAGCCCTGCGGTTCTATCGGTGAGCTGGCACAGCTGGAGGAGGCACTGGGCTTGGCATTGCGTTTTGCGTCGAGGAATCCCCACACGCTGGTTCTAGTGACTTCGGATCACGCCCAGGCGGCGCAGCTGGTGCCTGACCAGAGCCTGTTTGCCGACTACCCTGTGCCCGTTTTTACACCGGGAAGAATCGCGAGAATCAAGACTCCGGAAGGTTCACTCATGGCAGTAAACTACGCCACCAACGACTTTATAATGGGAGAACACACCGGAGCTGCGGTGCCGCTTTTCAGCAATGACGAGGGAGCAGGACGCATCTCACCCTTCCTGCAACAAACAGATATTTTTCGAATTATCCTCGAGTATCTCGACTTACGATAAACACCCAAGTGAGCTCACAAGTTCACCCAACTGTTCAAGGCACGCAGTCGAAACTGAGTCCCACGATAAGTCAGGATGACCGAATCAGGGAGGATCTCATCCACTTTCAAACCTGACAAGGGGCTGCCACCCAACTTCACCGCTTTTCCGTTCAGAGTTACCGAAGAAACTCCAGCATCACTGGAATAATCATGTTTCTGATAGTAAATGGTGGGAATTTCATCTTTCGCGCGCTGCGACAAAGCGGTGAGAAACGGCGCTGGATGCTCAATCAGATTGGCATTTTCCATCTCTTGCTGCGCCCTTTCGAGCACAGTTTCAATGTCGATAACCTCTTCCTCCGAGACCTTTTTGCTGGGTGAACCGTTAGATGCTGAAGTAGTAGAGACGGACGCTTGCTCGGCAGGTGCCTGCAGCTTATCTTTGTCTCGGTAGAGTTTAGCAATGACGGGGTCTGGCGCTTCGGCCACTATGATTTCGGTTTTTCCAGCAGGTTTCGGCTCGGCCGGTCTTGCTGCCGTCGATTCTAAAGGTGCTACAGTGCCGGGTTGGGGCTTCGTCGCGGATATGGCAGTGGACGCTTGCCTTGCCTCAGCCCTCGCCTTTAACTCATTCGTCACCGAGTTCGCCGCACTGCCGATGTTTTGAGTCAGCGCCGCCACAGGCGCCCCAACCGCCTCGCCCTCGTTCACAACGGAATCACCCATCAGACGCACCACCAGCACAAGTATCACCAGCAGCGCGATACCAAGACCCAGCCACGGCAGGTACTGTGGCAGCCTGTCAGACAAGGGCTCGACTGGATGATGCGTGCCAAGATGGGGCACCGGATCTACCTCGTCCCGCGAACGATTCAGGGCATCGAGTATTAACGACATGCGGATAGTCTCCTGATAGCGGCGCCGTGCTTCACTGGTCGACATCCTCTATTGGCGTCGCCTGCAGCCAATCCCTTGCCTCGGCAGCAGAGACGTCCACGCCCAGTTCCGCGTTCAAGCGCAACAGCGTCTGCAGACCAACTACACCATCGTCAGCCAGCGCCTGTTCTCGCTGAAACAGGCGCACACGTTGTTGCAGCGCGAAGTTAAACCGCTCAACCGCTAGCGGCTCAAGCTGTCCATCCAGACGTGCAAAAAGCGCTGCAACGCGCGTAACGACGTCGCCTTCCTGGCCCAGCGAAAGTGACGACTGGAAGCCCTTTGGCACACGCCACAAAAATCGATAACGCCCTGTCCAGTAGGTCGCTAGATCCGCCAGTTGCACCTCAATAACGCCATCGCGCGACAAGGCGAAGGCAGTTGCATCTGCGATGCCCAGAATCATAACGGCGGCAGAAAATCTATCCTCGGTAATTACGTCGAGTAACAAAGGTCTGTCCCACACCTGCAGATCGTTCCAGGTCCATGCCTCGCCCTCATAGCACGCCAGGCCGGCATAGACCTCCTCTGCGCAGGGCGGTTGTAACACTGGCTCATTCGAGTAAATAGACCAGAGTTTTTCGAACGCTTCCCCGGGGGGCCACATGATCTCCGCCCTATCAACAGGCTCAACGAGAGAGACCTGTACCTGTTCGCTTGAGCCGATTTCCGCCAGCGCGGCACTCCCCACGTCAACTCCCGACAGCTCGGGCTCGACTATCACTGCAGTAACGTTTGGCCCTGTAGCCTGCGCACTAGCAGCGGGCGGCTGCGTCGACGGACTCGCGGTGTAACTCCCCAGAAACCAACCTCCTGCCCAGATCAACAAACCCAACAGCACGATCGCACCCACCCAGCGCCAGGTAGGGTTGAAGGTGTAGGCCTCGCCCAGGACTTCTCGCGCAGCCAGCTGCAACATCGCGTGATCGGCGCGAGGTTTGTTACGCCCATAGGCGCCCAACAGCATACGATCACAGAGAACATTGATTACCCTGGGAATGCCGCGGGTCACTTTGTAAATTCCGCGCACTACCGAACTACTAAAGATAACGCGTTCCGGGCTCATTCCTGCCACCTGCAGGCGGTGACTGATATAAGCGCCGGTCTCCTCCAGGTTGAGAGGTTCAAGGTTGTAACGTGCGGTGATGCGTTGATTAAGTTGGCGCAACTCCGGCCGGGCCAGAATCTGCGCCAACTCGGGCTGGCCAATCAATATGATCTGTAACAGTTTTTCGCTGTTTGTTTCTAAATTGGTAAGCAGTCTGATCTGTTCGAGTACATCAAACTCCAGATGTTGGGCCTCGTCGATCAGCAAAACGGTTTTGCGATTCCGCGCGTGGTTGTCGAGCAGGAATTTATGTAAGTGGTCAGTGAGTGTTTTTAGCGTATGGTTGTCCTGGTCGTACTCGATATTGAGCTCATCACACACGCTGGCGAGCAATTCCATCGCATTCAAAGCCGGATTGAGAATGATCGCCGTATCCGTATCCTGCGGAATCTGCTCCAGTAAACAACGGTTAATCGTTGTCTTGCCAGTGCCCACCTCACCGGTCAGGAGAATAAATCCTCCTCCAGCTCCTACGCCATACAGCAGGTGCGCCAATGCATCCCGGTGACGGGGGCTCATGAAGAGGTAGCGCGGATTAACCGCGATAGAAAACGGGGGCTCGTTCAAGCCGAAATATTGGTAGTACATACAGTCGCCAGCCCCTAGCCTGTGCGTCCCAGACTCCCAGCATTATGCCCAAGGGCCGTCACCAAAGCTACCTGCCAAACTTTCACCAAACCCACGCCAGGCCTAGAGGGCATCAAAGAATTCATTCTGTATCGCGCGAGCCTCGGCATGAATCTCCGCGTCATAACCCCGCACCCAGTCGTGGGTTGTATCAAAGCCGTGTGCGGCATCCTCGAAAACACGCCAATCGACAGGTTGCCCCCCGCTCGCCATACTGCGTGCGACATCGACACAGGGCTCCGCAGGTGTTATCTGGTCCTCTCCAGCCAATAACATTAATACCGGCAATTGCGCCTGCCAGCCGCCTCGGAAGCGCGCAACCACGCCGCAGTAAGGGTACCAGGCCACGACACCGCGCACGCCGTCCAGGGAAGTGTCTGGCGCATCTAACAGGCCTCTTGGCAGCTCTCCGTTATAGAATACGCTCTCGAGCACCGTCCAACCGCCGTGGGAATACCCGGCCAGAAACAAGCGACTGGCGTCGAACCGTGAGTCGCGGCGAACAAAGTCCAGGCCCACAAGCACGTCGGCAGCACGCTGATCACCGTACAGGATTTCTCCGTCGCAGACCCTCTGCCAGTCGATATCCCTTCCCTTGAAGCTATCGACCACAACGGCGGCATACCCTCGGTCCGCGAATTCATGAGCGCGCGTTAGAAGAGCGGGTTTGACCCCTCCGCAGCCGTGGAACATCAATACAGCAGGGTGCGGTCCTTCTCCGCCGGGCAACACAACCTGTATATGCGGCACAACCTGATTCCTCACAGCCGCGAAGTTCAGCGGCGTAATATTCCACGCTTCATTGAAGCGGAGGTAACCAACGCCTGAAAGCAAAAGCACTATCACAAAAAGCAACGTTATCCAGCGCTTCGTAACACTCATAGACGCCTCGCACTCTTATTAAGTCCGAAATTATCGTAGCGCACCTGTATTAACCCTCATCACAAGCACACATTGCCCAGAAACGCGTCTACCTCTCATGCGCCAAACGATACCAAAGCATGTCAGCCGCGTTATCACAAATGCGACGAACGGACGCGGAGTCAGTATAGATGCCATCGATCAAAAGGCGACTGATACCGTGTAGTGTTCCCCAAGCCACCTGTGCAAACCCCGGAACGTCTATTGAGGGCTCAATCCCGCCTCTGGCCTGCCAAGTTTGCAGGCGCTCGATGTTAGCTCGCAGGGTACCCCGGGCAGACTTAGCTAACGATTTAGCAAGCACATCAGAGCGCCAAGTCTTGGCTCCGTACATAAGATCATAATACTCGCGGTTTTTGACCGCGAACCTGACATAGGCGCGAGCATAATCACGCATCATTTCTCGACCTTCTTGTGCAAGAGATTTGCGCATCGCCAGCTTCATAGCCTGATCGAAGCGCACGAACCCCTCCTCTGCCACGGCGCAAAGAAGGCTCTGTTTATTTTTAAAGTGATGGTATGGCGCGGTCCGGGAAACTCCTACAGTGGTTGTCAAGCGCCTGAGAGACAAAGCCTCCTCGCCCTCCTCCCGCAGGATTCGAGCAGTTTCATTCAATAGCACCGCCTTGAGGTCGCCATGATGGTAAGAGCTCCCGCATTGGGCGCGCCTATTTGCCATTGGTGTTGTCACCTTGCCGTTACGCAGATACAAATTGTCTTGACACTTTTGAGGTCGATCGCTAATTTATCACGCTTATCTTGACAACGTCTAGTTTAGGGGCAGCTTGTGACAAACAAAATTCCACGTGATAACGCAAACGATTACAGCAGTGAGATCATTTCGCGAAGACAGGCTTTTCTTGAAGATAAAACAGGCACAACATTATCCCATACCAAATCGTTCTCTTTTGATCCCGCCTCCATGGCGGGCAACTGCGAGCATCTGTTCGGTGTCGCCCAACTCCCTATCGGCGTAGCAGGACCTCTATTGGTAAACGGTGAACATGCGCAGGGAGAATTTTACGTTCCCATGGCGACCATCGAGGGCACATTGGTTGCAAGCTACAACCGGGGAATGCGCGTTATTCGCGAAAGTGGCGGCGTAACGACAACGGTAGTCGGTGAGGCGATGCAACGAGCTCCGGTATTCCTTTTCCGCAATGCAAGAGACGCACGCGATTTCGGCCACTGGCTTGATGAAAATTTTGCCGCGATCAAAGCTCAGGCAGAGGCAACAACGTCTGTAGGAAAGCTGCTGGAGATAGAGCAATACTGCGTGCATAACATGGTCTACACTCGCTTCGATTACAGCACCGGGGATGCCGCGGGGCAAAACATGACGGGCAAAGCCACCTATGCCGCCTGCGAGTGGATCCGCACGAGATTTTCTGCTCTGCGCAGTTATGGACTCTCGGGTGGGATGGACACGGAAAAGAGGACCTCATTCGTTAACTCACTAAAAGGCCGTGGTCGTAAAGTCACTGCCGAAATCACTATCCCTCGTCAGGTATTACAGGATGTACTGCGAGTCAGTCCGGAACATATGCATATAAGCTACAACGTGAGCACGCTGGCGGCGTTTCTTACGGGCGCCTCCAACAATGCCGCTCATCCAGCTAACGGCCTCGCCGCTTTATTTATGGCCACCGGCCAAGACATGGCAAATATAGGCGAAGCCAACCAGTGTTCTGTTTATAACTACGTGACCAGTGACGGCGATCTCTACTACTCCATTACCCTTCCCGCTCTCATCATGGCCACCTACGGCGGCGGCACAAGTCTGTCAACGCAGCGAGAATGCCTCGAACTCATGGGGTGCTACGGCCAGGACAAAGCCTACAAGCTGCTGGAAATTGCCGCAGGCCTGACAGTCGCCGGCGAGCTCTCCCTGGTTGCGGCAGCGCAGCGGGATAAGGAGACCGGTGCTAACGAGTGGGTAGACGCACACGAAAAACTGGGACGCAACCGCTGAGAAAAAAGACCGCACAATAAAACCGCTGCCAGTGGCTACGCTGCACTATTCGGCGAGTCATGGGATGCAACAGGGAATCCGTTTCGTATATCGCTAAGCTGCAGGCACCGGGCGGGCACGACCGCAACAGCCCGGTCGAATCGCATTTGCGGATTACTGGAAATATGCCCTGATCGTATCAGGACTCTCCAGGCTGATGAAATGATCGGTACCCTCAGTTCTCATTACGTGAACCGCCTCCGACTGAGCAGCACTCTCGAGCATGGCTTTGCGCCACAGTACGCCATCGCGCTCACCGACATACAGAGTCGTGCGCTTAAAACTGTCGTAGTAGCTGTAATCCGTGCGCGCCTGCCAATCGATGATGTCTCGGGTATTGGTTACAGCGGTAGCATACTGCCGCGGAGCAAATGGAATTGAAGCGACGAGGCGGTCCTTGGTCGCATTGGTCACCCACATCATAGGCGATTTTAATACCCGCTGCGGAAAAAACCGCAGCAGCGAAAAAACAATGGGGTAAAGATATAATCCCACAGGATCCAATCGCTTCTCATCACGACCCGCCAATCGCCCCCCCGGAACCACGGCCGCCTCAAGAATCGCCTCCAACCGTGCAGCCATGGCGGGTTGTTGATAGCCGGCCTCCAGAATTACGGCGCCGCCTCTTGAATGGCCATGCAGTACCACGCGCTCAGTGCCGGTCATACACTCCAGCACGCGATTAAGACTCCATGCATCGTGAGCGATCGTACCTACCGAGTGAGGATTATCGCCGTACCAAAGCGGCGTCTCTTCCGGCACGACAGCGAAAGGGTTCTGATAGTTCGCATTGCCAAAGAGCACCAAGCGAGCCGGCGTATTGTGATGCACTTCGAGAAAGTATCGCATATCCTCCAGAAAGCCCGGAAAACAAATGAGTGTGGTACTGCTTACCGCCTCTGGAGGAAGGTGTGAGCGATCCGGCAACGCGACAAGGTTCTCGCCCAACCGCAACATTCTTCCCTCGAACGTTTCGGCAGGCTGTGCCACCCATGTCTTGCCAGCCAACCACTTGCGAAAGAAAATGAAACCAACTGAGAGGCACAGGAACAGGAGCAGCCACTTCATCATTTTTCTCCAGGCAATGGGATAAACGGATAGTCCAGGGCAACACCGCTGAGGATATTGCCAAGTTTGCTTAACTTATTATAGCGAGTACCGCGCTGATGAATGGTCATTGTATCTAAGCAGTGTGAATCCCGCATGCGGAGAAACACGCCAGGCCATGACGCTTTGGGTAAGTGTTATGCCGCTTGGCACATGCGCGACACTCCCAATGGCAGACTTTGTTCACATGACAGAGGCAATGCCATCATTATCCTGCGGACAGGTAGCACGGGGACGCCCCAACTGGCTCCGGGCGCTGAGCGGGTCTGTGCAGAATCAGCTACTGACTGATTATTACGAGCAGACACGGTCGCGTAGTGATGACAAGACAGACACCACCTTACGCGGCGTGCGATGCCGCCAATAAAAAACGGCAAAACCGCCATAGATTGCCAGTCAGTCAGCCGCTGTTAACGATTTTGCCCGGTAAACTGCTCTGCGTTCTGAGTTGAAATCTGTGCCCGTCTTGCGCGCATCCAGCTGACTTCGCCATGCCTTATCTCGTGCGCGGGGCTGACTCGTCTGACGCGCCCCGCCGGGATTAATCGCGTTGACCTTGATCTCTTGTGGGGCTGCAGCTCCCTTGCAAGCCGTATCGGTGAAACTGGTGGCGCCAGTCTGTGGATCCACGCACATGTACATTTCGGCACGAGCGGCCAAAGGAAACATGACGATAAGCAAAATAACCAATAGTTGTTTCATTTAGCGTAGTTCATTCTAATTCAATATATCTTGAACAATACTCTTCATTCCGTCGAGCATGAGAGGAACCACGTCACATTCTACAAAGAAAATATTTATTTGCTTCGACGGGTAAACGAGACAAGGGATGCCCTGCCCGGCGTGATGACCCCGTACCGCGACCGCGTCAGCGCATTGAGTTGAGCTATTGTGCAGACTGCATGAGCAGTTCTTTGGTCGCTTCCGAAACGGTGGTCCCGCCGTGATTTATGGTGAAATGATCACTTCGGTTTGCCACTGACAGTGGCAATCAGCTCCAATGCCTCGTCGCACCAGGCAAGGAACTGCTGGCCCTGGCCCAAACCGCGAATCAACGCCAGATAAACGCCTTTGCTACGCGTGGGCAGCAGTTGTGGCTCGTTGTAATGCTTCACGCGTAACTTTTCGAAGGTGTAAAGACGCTGCATCATGTCCTGCCGTCGCGCATCAATCTCGGCTGCCAGATGCGATGCATTCTCCTCACTCAGGTTGTAAAGCTTGATCACCAATTCGTCCTTCGCGTTCTGGTTTTTAGTGGCGCCATAAACCCACTCCGCCAGCGCGTCCCTACCGGCCTTGGTTAGACCGTATACAATCTTGTTTGGTTTTCCACTCTGGCTCACCTCCCGGTTGTTCAGAAACGACTTCTCCGCCAGTTTGTGTAATTCCTGATAGATTTGTTGGTGGGATGCGTGCCAGAAAAAACCCATAGAAGCTTCGAAATCGCGCGACAACTCGTAGCCGGAAAGGTCGTCATCGATCAGGGCGGTCATGATTGCGTGCGCGAGCGCCATACTCCTCCTCCCTCACTACAACGGTCAGACACAGCCGCCGCCAATAAACTATTTTTTCACTTTTTCTGAACAGTAACACGTTCATTGCACACCCGGTACCGGGGCCTCGATAAAGTGTGTGGCGGCATCGCCGTACCAGGTGACATCAGCGTTGCGCGCCACCAGCCGAATACGCGCTGCCGCGCTCGGCCTACCATCCAGTGCCAGCCTCCACTCTTGGCGCTCAGTATCTCGCCGCTCCATAGCCTGCGGCGCCGACTGTTCGTCCTCAGCCACAGCCAGCAGAATGTTACTTAGCGGGTGCGAGGCTTGAGCGATAAGAAAATGCCCGTCTGAACCAAAACCATAGGTCAGTGCTATCGTAAAATCGACGTTTTCCAGCAAGCACCGCCCACTTGCATAGCGGCAATTACTTTTTTCCAGCAGCGGGTAAACACTGCCTTTTTGCGCCGGAACCGGCTCATGATCGGCAAATAGACCACTGGCCCACCAACCCGCCATCGCTAAAAGAGGCGTAACCATCAGTGCGATTACAAGGTGTCGGTTACCCATTAACCCTGCCCGCACTGAAACTAATTCTGTTAATCCGCAGCCACATGTTTGCTCAGCTATCTCGCACCTGTGCAACACTGGAGCCTGCAGGCAGACGAATATTCTCTATCATCTCCTGCACCTCTCGCGGCGGCGCCGCAGAAAAACGCGATACGAGGAAGCTCACCAAAAAATTTACCAATGCTCCCACTACACCGAACGCATTAGGCTCTATACCAAAGAACCAATTGGCGCGGCTATTACCGAGGAAGTCGGTGCCCGGAATAAACATAATGCCCTTGTGCTGGAATACGTAAAAAAGCGTAATTCCGATACCACTTATCATGCCTGCGATCGCTCCCTCCCTGGTTACCCTACGAGAGAAAATACCCATCATCAGGGCGGGAAAAATTGACGAGGCCGCCAGGCCAAACGCAAGAGCCACAGTGCCAGCAGCGAAGCCGGGCGGATGCAGGCCGAGGTAGCCCGCGCCCAGCACCGCGGCGGCCATTGCCAGTCTGCTGGCAAACAATTCCTGTCGTTCACTGATAAGAGGCATAAAAATGCCCTTCAGCAGATCGTGGGAAATGGCCGACGAGATCGCTAGCAACAGGCCGGCCGCCGTGGACAGGGCCGCAGCCAGACCACCAGCGGCAACCAGCGCAATTACCCAATTGGGCAATCGCGCAATCTCGGGGTTCGCCAGCACCATGATATCCCTGTCGACCACCGTCATTTCGTTTAGTGCTGGATCTGCATG
Organism: Halieaceae bacterium; assembly: GCA_024224435.1. Taxonomy (GTDB): domain Bacteria; phylum Pseudomonadota; class Gammaproteobacteria; order Pseudomonadales; family Halieaceae; genus Marimicrobium. Next base: position 15,105 of record JAAENL010000064.1, on the reverse strand, counting down.
GTAGCGTATATATCCATCTTCGTTGCTATCCTCAAACGCCAACAGACCGGTCGTTTCCCAATTTCGAAACCACTGCGGTCGCTCATCAATTGACAGGTACTTGCCGGGAACTGGCTCCAGAGTCTGCGCAAAGTTCAGACGAGCCATGCCCGCAACCGCAGGCGCCGTAGTGTAAAGAATCGCTATGAAAACCAATGCCCAACCCGCGGAATAACGCGCCGCCTGCACGGAAGGCACGGTGAAGAAACGGATAATCACATGAGGCAGACCGGCCGTGCCAATCATGAGCGACAGTGTGAAAGCAAACATATTCAGGCCGCTGAGCCTGACATCTGTGGTGTATTCCCGAAAGCCCAGCTCCGTCACCACCTGATCCAGTTTATCTAACAGGAATACGTCTGAGCCTGCCAAAGAGCTGCCCAATCCTAGCTGTGGTATCGGATTGCCTGTCAATTGCAGACTGATAAAAATTGCAGGGATGGTGTACGCCAGTATTAATACGCAATACTGAGCGATCTGCGTGTAAGTGATTCCCTTCATGCCCCCAAGCACCGCATAAAAAAGCACGATCAACATACCAATTTGTAAACCAGTATCGTAATCCACCTCAAGAAAGCGCGAGAACGCAACACCCACGCCCTTCATCTGCCCAATCACATACGTAACAGAACAAATTATTAAACAAAGTACCGCTACCGCACGAGCAGCCTGGGAATAGTAGCGGTCGCCAATAAACTCAGGCACCGTGAACTTGCCGTACTTGCGCAAATACGGCGCCACCAGCATGGCGAGGATAACGTAACCGCCCGTCCAGCCCATTAGAAAAACACTGCCACCGTAGCCCATGAATGCAATCATTCCGGCCATGGAGATGAACGAAGCCGCGGACATCCAGTCCGCAGCAGTCGCCATACCATTGGCGATCGGATGCACATGAGCACCAGCGACATAGAATTCTCGGGTAGACCCCGCGCGCGCCCAGACAGCTATGCCCAGATAAAGTGCAAACGTGAGCCCGACCACCAGGTAACTGAGTTGTTGTAAGTCCACCTGCAGCGCCTAGTTCTGATCCACGTCAAACTCCCGGTCCAGCGCAGCCATTCGTCTGGCATAATAAAAAACCAGCACGATGAACACGTAAATAGAGCCCTGTTGCGCAAACCAGAAGCCAAGCTTATAGCCTCCGATCTGGATCTGATTCAAAGTATCGACCAGCAAAATTCCGCAGCCATAGCTCACTATGAACCAGATAATCAGCAGTTTAATGACCAGTGTGATATTACGACGCCAGTAGGTATTCGCTTGTTCGTTGGTTAGCTGGGCCATTTGATTTCTCCCTCTAATCCTATTGTTATTTTACTCTCGAATGATACAAGCCAGCGGGGGCCCCTAAACTGACTCGCGGACAGCTCGAATCGGCATAGATACAGCTAGATTCTGGAGCGACTGACCCGCAACGCCTCCCGAGCATTAATCCATTCAACACATTCGGGTAGATCATAGAAATAACCCATGACCGGCGTAACACCTCCTCGCACAGTCGCATTGCCGTAGGTCTTGTAGTACCGCCTGCAATGATCCGGCTGACGCAACTTTTGTTCGATACAAGCCTCAACACGCTGCTCCCGTATCGGCGCAAGGGCGACCTCTCTGGCTGCTTCGCATTTTTCACCCAGCTCTGCGACCTCTTTGTCGCCCAGCGCCTTGGCGGTTGGCGCAGCTAACAGCAATGTTAGCAGCAACGGCAGGGGCAGCCGAGGGTCATAACCCTTAGCTGAAATCAACATAACTTTCTCCGCAGACCGTATTGGTCAAATAACTTAGCACAATTCGCTCGGCAACTCCCTATCCGCTAGACTAGCTGGAGATTCGGCAGAATAGTTACGGATTTTTACGGAAAAAATACGTATGGCAGCACCGCAAGCCGAGAATAATCCCAATACAACCGCGGCGGCAACATCCGACTTGGGAGTGTAATACGCAGCGAAAACGTCACTTGGACTGGCCCAACGGATACACGTTCGTATAAAGTTAGGTTCCGTGTCCGAGGCAGCGCATTTGCGCTACGGGCTTTTAGCCTCGGTGAGGATTATTTCGGACTGAACTTGAGCTACGGTAGAAGGAGGCTAGATCATGCAGAAAATTGATTCGCATAATAATTTCCTGTTTTTCACCGCGAGTCTCGTTTTCCTTCTCCTTGCTTCAGGATTCGTCGGCAGCACCCCGGATGGCGAGGATCATCTCTTCCTGCAAGCGGTTATCCTGGCTACCGAACTCGTCGCCTATATGAGCCTCAGTTTATCCGCTCGGTGGCGCAAGTTCGTCATAGTTATGGTGATATTCAATTTAACTACTGCCCTATTCCGCGAAAATACCGTATTTGAGTTCAGCTCACGCGTAAGCCTTGCTGCGAGCATGGCCTTCTACACGGGTATGGCTTACATAGGCTCTAGACAAGTGTTCTCTTTTGGGAACATTGAACTCAATACAATAGTCGGGACAATCGCGATTTATCTCATGCTTGGGATCATCTGGAGTCTCCTGTACCTTGCGGTGCTGGAAGTCTGGCCAAACGGTGTGAACGGCATCGAATACCGGGACTGGCATGATAATTTATCGTCGATGCTGTATTTCAGCTTTGTCACAATGACGACCCTTGGTTATGGAGATATAACGCCCGCAAATTCGATTTTCAGGACTCTGGCCTACCTACAAGCCGTCGCCGGGTCTTTTTACATGGCAGTCGTGGTTGCCAGCTTGGTAGGTTCTTTCATCAGCAAATCAAGATAGACGCCATCCCAATTACAAGGAAGCCCGTAATGGAAGACAACAACAAGACCAGCTTCGACCCACAGTTCGTGCGTAACATGATTGAGTCAGCCCTGAGGCTCTCCCTGTTGTTTGGACTATTAATACTGGCCTATGACATTATCAAACCCTTCACCACACCCTTGATCTGGGGCGCGATAATCGCAATAGCTGCGTTTCCACTTGTAAAATGGCTTGAAGCTAAAATCGGTGGCCGTCGAGGTCTCGCTGCAACGCTGGTCACGCTGCTTTTCATCCTGGCACTTGCGATCCCCTCCTGGAGTGTAATGGAGGCGACCGTAGGCGGGCTAAGAAAAGCGAGTGCCGCGTTGGATGCAGGGGAAATCAAAGTTCCCCCACCCGCCGCCAAGGTGAAAGATTGGCCTGTTATCGGCGAACGACTCCACAGCGCGTGGAGTTCTGCCAGCACTGATCTGGAATCATTCGCGCAAGCACACTCAGAACAGCTGCAAGAACTGGCCGGCAAACTGTTAAAACGTATCGGTGGAAGTCTGGTAGGCGTGCTGATGTTTCTCGTGTCTCTGGCGATCGCCGGTGGGTTCATGACCTACGCAGAGCCATGCGGCGCCGCGGCGCACCGCTTTTTTGTCAGAGTGGGTGGCTTGCGGCCGGGTGGCGAGTGGGCGCCTCTAACCGTGGCGACGGTGCGCAGTGTTTTACAGGGGGTTATAGGCGTCGCCATCATCCAAACCCTTCTGATCGCAATCGGTCTGTTCGTGATGGGCGTGCCGGGGGCACCGCTGTGGACAGCGCTGATCCTGGTACTGGCAATAGCGCAATTGCCTCCATTGATCATACTCGGGCCTATTATAATTTATGTCTTCTCCACTGCCGATACAACGAGCGCCATCATCTTCACTGTTTATCAACTTGTCGCGGGGGCCAGTGACAGCGCCCTCAAGCCAATACTGATGGGCCGAGGCCTGGACATCCCCATGCCGGTTATACTGGTCGGCGCGATTGGAGGCATGATCATGTCAGGTATCGTAGGCTTATTTTCCGGCGCTGTTATCCTTTCTATTTTCTATAAGCTTCTTCTCCTGTGGCTGGAGCAACGAGCCGGAGAGGATATTGACTGACAAGGCTCTGTCGTGACTTCACTTACCAACCTATCAGAACGATTCAATCGACGAGCAGGCAATACAGGAGTCATTCCACCATGATGTTGGATAATGTGAGTTTTTTCTTTAACCGCGCGGCAGACCACCTGGAACTCGACGAAAAACTTCGCACAATACTTCTGACACCGAACCGCGTAGTGCGCGTTGAAATTGTAACTGAAAGTGACAGTGGCGATCTGATGCACCATTTGGGTTTTCGTGTACAGCACAGTTCAGCCAGGGGGCCGATGAAGGGCGGTCTTCGCTATCATCCAACCATGGACGAAGAACATGCCGCCAGTCTCGCCAGCCTTATGACTTGGAAGACCGCGGTGGTGGACATCCCCTACGGTGGAGCAAAGGGGGGCATCAACTGCGACCCGAGCAAGCTGAGCGAAACTGAGCTCTACCGTATCACTACCACCTTCGTTGAACTCATTAAGGAAGTCATCGGCCCCACCATTGATATTCCTGCACCGGATGTGAATACAAACGCTACCGTTATGGGCTGGATAATGGACGAGTACAGCAAATTTTACGGCTTTAGTCCCGGTGTGGTCACCGGCAAGCCGGTGGACCTGTTCGGCTCACTGGGCCGGGAAGAAGCTACCGGTCGCGGGGTCATGTATGCCCTGGAAGAGTGCCTGAAAGACCAGAATAGACAACTGGACGATGTCAGCGTCGCAATACAGGGATTCGGCAACGTGGGCAGTAATGCCGCTCGCCTGATAGCGGAGCGCGGCGGTAAGGTCGTCGCCATTTCAGATATTCAAGGCGGCATAGCCAATGATGACGGCCTTGATGTTCCCGCACTGATCGACTGGGTTCACCACAACGGCAGCGTACAGAACTTCCCTGGAGCATGTGCGATCGACGGCAGCGAGATAATTACCTACAAGGCCGATGTACTGATCCCGGCCGCACTGGAGGAAGCTGTCACCACGGAGAACGCTGGCCGGGTGCAGGCAACAATTATAATCGAAGCTGCCAACGGCCCGGTTACCTGCAAGGCGCACGATATGCTCGTTCAACAAGGCGTAACTGTCGTGCCTGATATTTTGGCCAACGCCGGCGGCGTTACCGCGAGCTATTTCGAGTGGTCACAAAACATCCAGCAATTCCGCTGGGATGAGTCCCGCGTCGTAGAAGAACTTGAGAAAGTCATGCGGCGAGCCTATCGCAACGTGGCCGATTTGGCACTGCGCGATAATCTAGACCTGCGCACTGCTGCCTTTGTACTCGCGATAAAGCGGGTTGCACGTACCACGACCCTGAGGCGCGCGGTGAGTCATCTGTTGCCCCCAAGCTTGCTGGAATAGCAAAAATACCCAGCAAAACGAAAAAACCGGCTGTTTCGGCTATACTGGGGGAGAAAGCGTTCTATCAAGGGCGCGAGTCTTATTAAAGGGAGCGCTACAATGAAATTCTGCCGCACTGTCCTGGGGAGCCTGATATTCGCATCTCTCCCTGTGTTCGCCCAAATCGCTGACTCTGCACTTCCCGGTAGCCTTGGAGATGCACCTGCGACGTCGGCTGCTTCGCCGTCCGAAACTTCGGCGACCGTAGAGTCGAGCTATACTCAAGTGAGTGAAACCTCCGGGAGCGACGCTGACGAGATGAGCCGGGCAGAACGCAAGCGACAAGTCATTCGCGGAGTGTTAGAGGACGCGAAAGCACAGCCTGATTACACGCCAACAGCACCACCGCCAACTAACCGATACGACGACATCGCCCGCTAGGGCAGCCGCGTCAGACAGGCCAGCTCAAAGCTCAGGGATAAGTTTTGAAAATTCCTCAATCATCGGAATAACGATGTCTGGCCTGTCCCAGTTCTCCATGCCAACCCCGATATTACAACGGTCTATTCCAATATCCCGATAGGACTTGAGCAGGTCAGCCGTCACCGGCGCCATAACAACAAGAGTGATCTCCACGGATGCGGGGTCACGTCCATTGTCAGCTACCATTTGCCGAAAACTCTTTACGTCATTCTCAATATCGGGCAACGCCACGTCCACGGGCATCCAGCCATCCGCCCATTGGGCAGCATGCTTCAGACCCAGTGGTCCCATGGCCCCGAAAATTACAGCAGGTCCACCCGGGCGCATTGCCTTTGGCTCAAACCAAACCGGATCAAAATCAATCAACTCTCCGTGAAACTCAGGCTCCGCATCAGTAAGCAGCTTGCGCTGTGCCAGCACGGTTTCTTTCATTCCAAGATAACGTCTATCGAAGGGCAGCTGAGTGGCATTTTCAAATTCTTCGCGGTTCCAACCCACTCCACAGCCGATTAGCAGGCGACCGTTGGACAAGCGATCGAGAGTCGCGATCGTCTTGGTCTGGGACATCAACTCGCGCTCCATCAGCAGAGCGATACCGGTGCCCAGTTTCAGGCGACTGGTGGCCTGTGCTGCCGCCATGAGAGAAACATAAGGATCCATCATTTTTTTGTAGGGTTCTGGCAATTCCCCGCCTGGCGGATAGGGGGTCAGACGCGACACAGGTATATGGCTATGCTCCCCATACCACAGTGATTCAAACCCCGCTTCCTCCAGCGTCTGAGCCAGATGATCAGGGGCGGGATCGTCCGCCGTATTCATGGAGCTGAATCCAAGGTGCATACTTATTACCTCACGCAGTCGCGTCAAACAGAGTCACTGTAGTGCCTACAGTAGCGTTGAAATACGTCGCGCTCCAGCGCTGCACCTACAAGCGTCTCTGCGGTTCAGATTGATATACATCTGGCGGAGAACCTCAGACGTTGCGACGCATTCGCGCTGCAGCAGCCAGCTCCTGCAACAGGTGAGAGGTGCTCTCCCAGCCCATGCAGGCATCGGTAATGCTTTGCCCATAGATTAGGGGCTGCCCCTCCACTACACTCTGGCGCCCTTCTTCTAAATTACTTTCCAGCATAAGGCCGACAATACTGCGATTACCACGCCCTATCTGAGTTGCTATATCACGCGTAACATCAACCTGGCGTGCGGGCACCTTACGACTGTTGGCATGACTGGCATCGATCATAATTCGCGCCGGCAGACCAGCGGTGCTGAGCATGCGCTCTGCATCTTCCACAGAAAACATATCGTAATTAGGCTGCTTGCCACCTCTCAGAATTATATGACAATCCTCGTTGCCTGCAGTCTGAAAGATAGCTGAGCGCCCCTGCTTTGTGACAGACAGGAAGTGGTGCGGTTGCGAGGCTGAATTGATCGCATCAACAGCCACCTGCATATCTCCGTCCGTGGCGTTTTTGAAGCCAACCGGGCATGACAGACCGGAAGTCAGTTCGCGATGCGTCTGACTCTCGGTGGTACGGGCGCCAATTGCGCCCCACGACACGAGATCTGCATAATACTGGGGGCTAATCAAATCCAGGTATTCAGTGCCGGCAGGCAAGCCCATCTCTGCGAGATCCAGCAATAACTGCCTGGCCAGATGAAGACCCTTGTTTATATTAAAGCTGTTATCGAGATCCGGGTCGTTAATCAGGCCCTTCCAGCCTACCGTAGTGCGAGGCTTCTCGAAGTACACACGCATGACAATGAATAGGTCGTCGCTTAACTGCGCTGCCGCCTTCTGCAAACGACCCGCATAATCCAGTGCGGCCGCCGGGTCGTGTATTGAACACGGCCCCACAATTACAAGCAGACGATCATCCGCCCGATTGAGTATGCTGTGTATCGCGCCCCTGGCGCTGGCAACAGTTCGGCTGGCTGCGCTCGTAAGCTCAATGTCGCCAATAAGACTTTCTGGCGAGATCAGTTCATTGATCTGACGGATTCGAACATCATCTATTTTTGCGGTCATGTGCCGCTCCATACGCGTGCCTGAATGGCCGGACAATATAGCATAATGCACTATCCAAGGCCGGACTGCGGGCTACCCGCCCACCAGTCATCGAGCATCTCACCCACGACATTGGAGTTTACCAGGTGGGCGCCATACCAGGTGTGGAAACACCGTATACGGCTAAAATCGGCAATCCCGCCAATGCCTCTTACCTCGAGGGTTTCTTCAAACCCCAACTGGCGCAGTCGCGCCTTCACCGTCGGGGACATAAATCTGCGCCGCAGGGCGATATAGGCGCGATGGTCATCGCGCATGCGTGCCTGCAAAGTTGCATCAGCATCAATCCGTTGCTGGAAAGCCTTGATCATCCCCGCTGCCTCTAACTGATCGATCCGGTAACACAAGCCGGGATCAACCAGCCAGAACAGTGTAGGAAAAGGCTCGTCGTCGACGAGCGAAGCGACTCGAATAACCACAGGTTCGCCATCGTCCGCCTCAACCGAAATATCCTCAAGCCCTCGAGGTTCCCTGCCCAGCAAGCTGGCGACGCGGTCGCTTTTTTCTCTTTCAACACCCAAGTGAATCCACCTTGTGTAGCAGTGAATGCGTCATTCTACGTGAGCGCCAATTAATTCACACACCGATCTACCCCCCCACGAATACCTCGTAGTTGACAGGATGCGTCGGAGACCTTAGTGTTGCTTCCGTTACCAGGTGCCTACCGCTTTGTCACTGCACATTGCTGGGTAGGTTAAATGGGAAGTGTGGATGGTTTACTCCGTTCACCGCTGCCCCCGCAACGGTATACAGTCATTGACTGTGAGTCCGACACCTGCCTGGAACATTGCAACGATGAAGCGGAGGGCTTCATGCACGGTTGCTCAATGCTTGCATTGCGTTCCCTGATTCCCTCCCTTAATCGCCAAATAATGATAGGCACAAGGCTATTGGGGATACTTGATGAAAAAACTTACATTTGCCGCACTAGTGACGGCTGCTGGCGGCTGTATTCTGTCCGCACATGCAAGCACCAAACTCGAAGAAATGGTCGTCACGTCGTCACGCATAGAGATGCCGCTGCGCGAAGTCGCCACCTCGATCTCTGTTGTCACAAAAGAAGATATTCAAGTCCGCGGGTTCAGTACAGTGGCCGAAACCCTGAGGTACGAACCGTCGATTGCGGTTGACAGTTCCGGTGGGGTAGGCAAAGCCACCAATGTCAGAATTCGAGGAGAACAGGGCTTCCGCACCAAGGCCTACATCGACGGTATCGATGTAGCAGATCCGTCAGCGATTGGCGGCGGGCCAAACTTCTCCAACCTGCTCTCGGGCGCGATCGACCGTGTCGAAATTTTACGTGGCCCGGAGGGTCTTGCCTATGGCGCGGATGCAGGCGGCGTCATCAATATGTCGACAATAGCGCCTCAATCCGGCTTCACCGGGAGTCTTGAAGCGGAGGGCGGCCGCTATGGCACTCAACAATACCTGGGGCATGTCGCGGGCGGCAATGAAACAGTCGACGGCGTCATTTCCGCAGAACATTTTAAAACCGACGGTTTCAACGCATTTGATACCAACAGGAGAGACGACGACGGCTATGAAAATACCACCTTTCACGGCCGTGCCGGGTGGAATATCACAGACAAGCTGAGGGCAGACATCGTCGGACGCACTGTTGACGGGGAAAACGAGTACGACAACTGCTTCGTCCCTCCAAACTTTGACCCTTCTGATAATTGCAAAACCGAATATAGCCAGGATGCCTGGCGTGTCGCACTCAGTTATCAGGGGGAGACTTTTGGCAACACGCTTTCGTATAACAGTAACAAGACCGACCGCAAGTTCAAAGACGATGGCATTCTCTCTTTTCGGCCCAAGGGTACAGTAGAAGTTCTGGGGTATCTTGGCAGTTGGAGCCACTCGGCCCCCCTGACGCTGGTGTATGGTGCGGAGCTACAGAAGGACTCAATCGATGTCTTCAGCTTCGGTAACGAGCCCTCTGACAGCAATCGCGATCAGCAGGGTTACTTTGTAGAATATCAGGGCGGATTTGCAGACAGCCTCTACGTATCGGCCGGCGCCCGCTACACGGACAACGACGACTTCGGCTCCAAAACCACCTACCGCACAGGCATTACCTATCTCGTAGAAGCAGGCGAAGGGGAACTCAAGTTCAAAGGCACTTACGGCACAGGATTCCGCGCGCCCACGCTGGATGAGCTAGCCTTCAATTCCAGTTCGCAGGCAATCGTACCGGTCAATCAGGCGCTGGACGCGGAACAGAGCACGGGCTACGATTTGGGCGTGGCATATTACGCTACTGCGGGGTGGTACATTGATCTGGTGTATTTCGATCAGGAGATCAATGATGAAATTTACTTCGACTCCTCTTCTTTTGATATCCCTCCCCCGGCGGACGGCGGCTTCTATGGCTACCTGCAGGGGAACGGGGACACGTCCTCAGACGGCGTCGAGTTCATCACCGAAGTGCCCGTAGGAGAAATGGTTACGCTCAGAGGCAACTACACCTACACCAATACCAAGGACTTTGATGGTGCGCAGCGCGCAAAAGCACCGGAAGGCCTGGCAAATCTGGGGCTTCGATTAGCCCCCTGGGAAGGACGACTCATTGCCAATATTAATTACCGTATCGTCCGGGACAGGGTTAACCGGTTCGGCGAGGATATGAAAGACTTCGAAATTCTCGACGTCAGCGTCACATACAACCTGACCGATGCCTTGAGTATTCAGGGTCGGGTTGAAAACGCGCTGGACGAGAACTATGAGGAAGTGTCCGGCTACAATACGCCGGGAGCTGCAGGATACGCTGGCATTCGCTATCGTTTTTAGATTTCGAGAGACAGGAGCAACCCCATGACCACTGATGGAAAAGACAAGGATCGTAAGGAAGCGAAACACAAAGCGGCAATGGAGAAGCAAAAAGCCAAGGTGGATGCCGCGATCGAAGCAGCTGATACCGAACGAGGCGTAGCGCTGCTACTGACGGGCAATGCAAAAGGCAAGTCCAGCTCGGCTTTTGGCATGGTTATGCGCGCTCTGGGCTACGGCCAGAAAATCGGTGTCGTGCAGTTTATCAAGGGTGAGCAGCTGTCAGGTGAGGAACTGTATCTACGGGATCACTGCCCGCAGGTGCATTTTTACCAGATGGGCACCGGGTTCACCTGGGATACCCAGGATATGAGTTCGGATATTAAAGCAGCGCAAGAGACATGGGCCGTCGCCAAGCCCATGCTGGCAGACGCTAGCTATGATCTCGTTGTACTGGATGAGCTGACCTACATGATCGGTTACAAGTATCTGAATGATGCGGAGGTGCTGCAGGCTCTTGCCAATCGGCCGGAGAACCAGAGCGTCGTTGTAACCGGCCGCGGCGGTGGCGCCGAGCTACAGGAGATAATGGACACCGTCTCTGAGGTCAAGGACATCAAACACGCGTATAAGGCGGGCATCAAGGCACGCAAAGGCGTGGATTACTAGACACTCGCTGGGCGCGAAACATCGCTGCTTCTGCAGCGCGGTCGATGCCGCGAGAGGCATTGCACCAGTGACTGCTGTTCCAGCTGCGACGCAGACAAAAGGCGCTACCTATTCTTTGCCTTTCTCCTTTTTGCCCATCACCTGCTCCGGCCAATCCCGCTGCCCAGCCATAGCGCTATAGAGGGGATGCGCTTCCGCACGCTCGCCCCATCGCTCATTGAATACTAATTCCTCTGCTGACAAGCGATGCCCCCAGCCCCTGTCTTCCAGCTCTGGCTTATCGCGAAAATACTCTACGAAACCCAGACAAAGGTAGGCAATAGGGACAACCTGTTGCGGCAAGTTGAGAATGTGCTTCAGATTTTGAGAAGAGATAATAGACACCCAACCTACACCGACTCCCTCTGCACGCGCGGCCAGCCAGAGATTCTGCACAGCGCACACCGTGCTATAAATATCCATCTCGGACTGATGGGTCCGCCCGAGCACTGCGTCACCACCACGCCCCCGGTCACAGGTGACGCACAGGTTCACCGGCGCATCGAGGATGCCCTGCAACTTTAATTGCCTGTAGTGATCACGACGCTTTCCCTCAAACAGATCGGCCGCTTCTTCGTTTGCCTCGCAGAATGCCTGATATATTTGCTCTCTGATATCACGCCCCTCGATAACAATGAAATTCCAGGGCTGTGAAAGCCCAACCGAGGGCGCATGATGCGCCGATATAATGATACGCGCCAAAACGTCCTCGGGCACCGGTGTCCCGATAAACTCACTGCGTACATCGCGGCGCCCAAACAGTGTTTCATAGAAGCCTTGATCGCCGGAGCGGGAATTTTGCATCAGTACCCTTCACTATATAAAGACACATTATGACGAAAGTTATTGAGGCGCATAAATTGCATAATGCTCCCTCGCTTGCTGCAGTTCCTCACACATCAGAGTGGCACCCTCAATGATTCTTGGAGTATGTCGCTGCAATATATCAGGGGGAATAAAATAGAGCTGGTCGTTCTTTACTGCAGTCATGGCGCTCCATTCCCTCCAATCATCAAGCCACTCGGGTCTCGCTTTGTCCATACCGCTGGCTATGATGACCTGGGGATTGGCCCGCAACACTGACTCCACACTAATACGCGAAACCAGCGGCATCGCATCCGCAAAGACGTTCCGGCCACCACACAGGCGGACTACATCGGAAATGAGATGATCCCCATTCAGCGTGAGAAGAGGCTCATTCCAGATCTGGTAGTACACGGTAACGGGTTCTCGCGAGCTATACGTCTCCCGCAGCGCGTTCAGTTGCTGCATGAAACGACTAGCCGCCGCATTAGCCGCCTGCTCATTGCCCGTCAGGACCCCGACCACCCGTAACGATTCCGCCACATCCTCTAATGCCCGAGGCTCGCTGACGTAAACGTTCAGACCCAGAGACCGCAGCCGCGTTACGACGTCTTCGCCGTTACCCTCGTGCCAGGCCAGTACAAGATCCGGCTTAAGACTCAGCAAGGTCTCATAACTAACGCTATCGTAGCTGCCAACCCGGGGTATTGCCCTCGCCTCCTCGGGGTAATCGCTGTAGGACACGGCACCCACCAACTGCTCACCCGCCCCTGCCGCATAGACGACCTCAGTGAGGTGGGGTGCAAGACTGATTACCCGGGTTGCCGGTTCTTCCAACACCAGTGTCCCATCCACACCATCCCGCACAGTGATCTGGGCTGAACCAGCAGGCATGAGTAGCACCCACAGTAACGCAATCAGACAATAGCGCATCCGCACTCCCTCACAGCTTCATGAATAGAACAAGCAGTTTCTTGCCACCGCGCCCGCGGTGGTAATCCGAAACGCAGCATACCCCGCCCCGCGATATTCTCGAATGAGCGAGTCAGAACTGCCCGCCGCGCAAGCGCGCGATACAGGCGATCACAGTAATTCCAGTCGCCAGCGCCGGTAGCAAATAACGCAGTCGCTTTGAACTCCAGATCAGGAATGGCATCCTGCAGCAAATCGAGCCACGCCTGACTTGCCTGCACCAGACGGGCACGCTGATCCAGTTGCCAGCGCCGATCCGACAGTGCGGCCTCGCCTATCCAGCGGGCTGGGTGCGACACTGACCACGGTGGCATTTGAGCCTCTAACTTTTGACGCAAGGGCGCTTCTGCCAGCAAGAACCCCAACCGTATGCCGGCAAGCCCAAAAAATTTGCCCAGAGAACGATACACGATTAGACCCGGCGCCGGGCACAGAGGTGCCAGGCTCACTTCAGACCTTACATCCGCAAAAGCCTCATCGACAACGAGAAAACCACCAGCACTCCGCAGTCGCTGGTGCAATAATTCCAAACGCTCGCGCGAAACCTGCTCCGCGCTGGGATTGTTAGGGTTGATCAACAGCACGTGGTCGACCTCCCCCGCCCTGACCAGAGCCTGCAATGTCGTCCAATCGGTGTACTCGACCACTCTGTGGCCCGCGACTGCCCAAGCGAGTCGGTGCTCGGTATAACCACGCTGCGGCATAGCCACCCGCCCCACGGGCAGTAAAGAGGGAGCGTACTGCAGCGCATACTGAGAACCCGGCACGGGCAGCAGCGCTGTTATCTCACAGCTATAGTAAGCCGCTGCTGCCGACTCCAACACACCATCTTCCTCGGGCAACCGTTGCCACACCCGCCCCGGCACAGTGGGCACCGGCCAGCTCAAGGGGCTGATGCCTGTTGACAGGTCTATCCATGCCCCCCTGGGTATCTCATATTCCCGAACGGCCAACTCCAGCCTGCCTCCGTGCTCAGGGGTCACAATAAAATCCCTCCCGCGAAAACGAACAACAGCCCAACGCCCACCGCCCGCCGCAGCAACTGCAAAGCTGCCTCAATATCACGCGCCTGAGCCGGCGCTCCCTCACCAAGGACTGGACGCTCACGCAAGATACCCCCGTAGACAGCAGGTCCACCCAAGCGAATACCGAGGGCGCCTGCCCCCGCCGCCATCACCGGACCTGCATTGGGGCTGTCCCACAAAGAGCCCTGCGTCGACCAACAATCCCTCGCCCGGTGATAGTGTCCCGCCAATGCATAAAAGAACGCACAAAGACGGGCCGGCATCCAGTTCAGGACATCATCCATCAATGCCGCGCTGCGCCCGAAATGCAGGTAGGCCTCATCTCGATAGCCCCACATGGCATCGAGGGTATTGGCCAGACGGTAAGCCAACGCACCGGGCGCACCCGCAACTACAAACCAGAATAGCGGCGCGATAACCGCATCGCTGCCGTTCTCCAATACTGACTCGACAGCACCTGCGGCCACCGATTGCTCGTCAAGATGAGTGGTATCTCGGCTCACGATGCGCGCGAGCTTACTGCGCGCAACACCCAGATCACCTGCCAGTAAAGGCTGCTGAATAGCTCTAGCGTGTTCTTCCAGGCTTCGCATACCTACACAGAAATACAACACTGCAATGTCTGTCAACAGAGCGAGCCAGCCGGGCAGCCAACTAAGGAACTGCATTAGTAGCAGAGCCGGAAGTACCACCAGGATCACCCAGGCGACACCTCCCCCCTGAGCGGGCGTCGCAAAACGCGCTCTCGCGCGGCCTTCAACCCATGTTGCTATATCACCATAAACGATCAACGGGTGACCGCGAGACACCTCCCCGGCGAGACGATCCAGAAGCAGGGCAAGCATTAATATTACAAACAAAAACAATTTAACCCACAACGCAAAAGCTAAGGGCAAGTAACAGACTAAGTTCAACCAGTTCAACCAGCGCCCCGGCCACGTCGCCGGTAAAACCACCAAGTCGTTGCAGAGCAGCGCGACGCACCAGCATGAACACTGCTACTGTGGTCGCCGTCAGAATGCTCCAAATAGACAAAGGCAATAACG
>JAAENL010000063.1 GCA_024224435.1 Halieaceae bacterium | reverse complement strand
GTCTTCAGGTGCTTCATCATGGAGCGATATGGATGCACAATGAGCTCATTGGCAAAACACGCCAGCAGATCATCAAGCACGGTCCTGGCGAGCGTTGCGTCGGCCATCAGAGGCTTCGCTGCTGACCAGGCAGCGACACGGACCCACCAGTCATCGTGTTTGAGGTGTTCTCTGATCAGAGAGACATTGGCCTTGGCACTTAGGGAGTCCGCCTTGCCCAGGGCCCACAAGGCGCTGGCCTTTTCCCACATGGGCGCGTCAGGATCTTTAAGTGGCTTGAGAATATGGGGGAGGAATTTGCCGGTTACGTCGTTCTGTGTGATGCCGTTGTTCTTTGATATTCGGTAGAACCACCACTGATAGATGCCGTGAATCGCATTGAGACCGGCCTGACGCAGTCTGGCATCATTGCTTTTCAGTGCTTTGAGAATATACGGAACAGCGGCACTGCCTTTATCTCCCATGGCAACGGCAGCCTGGAGACGTATCTGAGGCTGGTAGTGGTGCATCATCTTCCAGCACCATTCGATCGGCGTTGCCTTGTCTTCGAACGCCGCCATGATCTCATGGGGCGCCAACCCACCGTCATCGCCGCCGTCTACGTAATTGTTCTTGTAGAAGTCGGTGTACGGCAGGCTCTCTTCAACTTGGGTCGGTTTGTGTTTCTTGCTGTAGCGGGTGCGTGGCTTGCCGGTGATGCGAAGGGTCTTGAGCGGCGCCGTGTAGGTCAATCCGACCATGCCGGCAGAGTAGTTGGGCGCTCCACCGGTCCCCCGGCGGGTGCCGCCCTTTGGTTGCGGCAAGATCCAGAATCCGCCCTGGGGCAGACGGCAGAGATCATAGTACCACGCAAGGGCATCCATATGGCGGCGGTAGTTCTGCTGCTTGTCTTGCGGCACCAGCGTCCCGGCGATGCCACGCCACATCACGTTGCCGAACTGAGAGCCATGCCCGCCCTCATTGTTATAATAGGTATCGGTCTCAGCCAGCGCCAGAATCTGCGAACCGCCCTGAAACCTCTTGTGCGGCAGTAGCGTCAAGGCACAGGCCAGCATACCGTTCTTGCCATTCGACACCATGCCTTCCGGCGGGTGATTGCCATATG
>JAAENL010000062.1 GCA_024224435.1 Halieaceae bacterium | reverse complement strand
GAAACCATACGCCGCCTGATCATCTGTCGGGATAATGGATAGTATTGAGTGCGCAAAACAAAGAATCCGAGAGATTATTGCGGACTCCGGGGGGCCGGAAGACCCGCGTCATGCCGAAAACACCCTCAAGTGGCTGTTCAGACTTGAGCCCAAAGCCGACCCGGCGTTGCAAATTGCGGCGCTCGGCCATGATATCGACAGAGCAGTTGAGACCCGTAAAGTACACCGCGAAGATTTTACTGATTATAATGAGTTCAAGGCCGCTCATGCCCGCAACGGAGCAGCGATTCTGAGGGAGATCCTGGACAAGTGCGGTGTGACCAAGTCTGTTGCCGATGAAGCTTGCCGCTTGGTAACACTGCATGAGGTGGGTGGCGATCCCCGTTCCGATCTGCTCAAGGATGCGGACAGTATATCCTTTTTTGAGGTCAATATGCCCCTGTACTACCAGCGCGAAGGCTGGGAGGAGACCAGGCGTCGCTGTAGCTGGGGCTATCGGCGTCTCTCGGGGCGGATGAAAAAGATCGCCCGGCGCATAACATACGAAGACGAAGTACTGACCCGCCTGCTAAAGGAGGCCATTCGGCAAGCCTGTCTAAAAGATTGATCAGATCCGGCATTATACCACAGACGGTAAAACCCTAAATTGCAGCCCGCAAGAATGCGCTGCCTCG
>JAAENL010000061.1 GCA_024224435.1 Halieaceae bacterium | reverse complement strand
CGCTGAATTTATACAAATTATAGGCCAAAATCTTCAAGACTTTCGCCGGTGTGGGGCAGATTATCTGTGGAGTAAGAGCGGTCTAGCGACCGGCATATAGGTTTGCGCAAGGTACAGCAGGCCAACCTGTCGCCTCAGCTGCGGCCAAAAACTGATAAAAATGGAGATGCAGTCGTTTTGCACCACAGCTTATGACCAATGCCGTTCTGCCAATAGCGACCGCTCTTGCCCAAGTAGGCCATTAAGCGTGTACCTCGGTATCGATATCGGTACGCAAAGTGTCAAGACGTTGCTCTACGACCTTGACCGAGCAACAGTGCACGCGACCTCATCCGAGCCACTCCCGCTGCGCAGTGATCGCGACGGCACCCGAGAGCAGGAAGCGAGCTGGTGGATCGTAGCTCTGGAGGCTTGTGTGGCGCGCTTGCCAGGAGCGGGAAGGCGTGCGGTTCGAGCGGTCGCTGTGTCTGGCCAGCAACACGGTCTTGTGCCCCTAGGCAGCGAGGACGAGGTATTGGCGCCGGTTAAACTATGGTGCGATACGACAACCGATCAACAGTGTGAAGAGATAACACGCGCTTTTGGCGGGCGTAAGCATTGCATCACGTCAGTCGGAAACGCGATTTTACCCGGCTACACCGCCTCCAAGATCCGCTGGCTGAAGCAGCATCGCCCCGCTGCGTATGATGCGCTTGCGACGGTATTGCTGCCACACGACTACATAAATTTGTGGCTCACCGGTGAGCGGGTTATGGAATACGGCGATGCCTCAGGGACCGGTTTACTCGATATCCGCAAGCGGGAATGGCATTCAAAGATGTTGCAAGCGGTCGACGCTGACAGGTCTCTCGCTGATGTCATGCCTCCCCTTGTTGGCGCAGAATCGCCTATCGGTCGGCTGCGTAAGTCAGTCGCTGAGCAACTCGGCTTACCTGGCAATGTGCCCGTTAGCAGTGGCGGCGGTGATAATATGATGACGGCGATCGGGACTGGAACGGTCGTCGCAGGACGTATGACCGCAAGCCTTGGTACATCCGCTACGCTATTTGCCTCCGCGCAGCAGGCAGTGATTGATACCGCGGGCGATATTGCCGCATTCTGCTCTTCCACCGGTGATTGGCTGCCTCTCCTGTGCACCATGAACTGCACCGTTGCCACAGAGTTAACGCGCAGAACGCTAAACATGTCGTTGGAGGAAATGGAGGCGGCGGTGGCCGCCGCACCAGTCGGCGCTGAGGGTGTTGTCACTGTGCCGTTCTTCAATGGTGAGCGCACTCCTGATTTGCCACGGGGTAAGGGCTGTGTGTTGGGTCTTGACGACAGCAATTACTCCTCGGGCAATCTGCTTCGATCGGCTATGGAGAGCTCGATATACGGTTTGCGCTACGGGCTTGATGCCTTTAGTCGAAATCATTGTTCCGTCGACAGTTTGCGTCTGACGGGGGGAGGATCGAGCAGTGCAGTCTGGCGTCAAATGGTCGCAGATATTCTTAATTTGCCTGTGACGGTGCAGACCTGCAACGAGGGTGCTGCGCTAGGTGCTGCCCTGCAAGCCGCTTGGGTAGACAGTGGGGACGGCTTAGTGGATTTGCTCGATGCGCAATTAAGTGTGGACGAGCCCCGCTGTTGCTTGCCATCTACACAACGAACGGCAGCCTACAGCGAGCACTACGATAACTATCGCCGCCAGGCAGAGGTGGTTATGCGGTTGTACTTGTAAAATGAAAGGACGGTACCTATGACACGAACATTGTTTACCGGCGACAAGGAATATTTTCGCGGAATCGGACGCATTCCTTATGAGGGATCGGAATCGGATAACCCTCTGGCTTTCAAATACTACGAAGCGCAGCGCATGGTCGGCGAGAAGAGCATGGAGCAGCACTTACGTTTTGCGGTCTGCTATTGGCATACATTTTGTGGCGGGGGAGCCGATCCATTCGGCGTCGACACGCAGGTTTTTCCATGGGATGCGCCCGCTGATCCTATGGATGCGGCGAGGGCGCGTATGGACGCAGCCTTTGAGTTTTTTACTAAATTGGGGGTTCCTTACTACTGTTTTCACGATCGCGATATGGCACCGGAAGGAAATACTGTGGCCGAGTCAGAAGCCCTCTTGTCGACTATGGTAGAGCTGGCTCGTGAACGGCAGGATGCAACGGGTATGAAGCTACTGTGGGGCACCGCCAACCTGTTCGGGCACCCGCGTTATATGAACGGCGCAGCGACCAATCCAGATTTTGGCGTAGTAACCCACGCGGCAGCGCAGGTAAAAGCGGCTCTGGATGCCACCGTTGCTCTGGGCGGCGAAAACTACGTATTCTGGGGTGGCCGAGAAGGCTACGCCAGTTTATTAAATACAAATACACAACGAGAGCTGGACCACCTCGCGAAATTCCTGGAGGCCGCCAGAGACTACGCACGTGGAATCGGATTTACCGGTAATTTTCTGATTGAGCCTAAGCCGATGGAGCCTTCCAAGCACCAGTACGATTTTGATGCACAGACGGTGATCGGTTTTTTACGGCACTATGGACTGGCAGGCGATTTCAAGGTCAATGTAGAAGCTAACCATGCAACGCTTGCAGGACACAGTTTTTCCCACGAGCTACAGATGTGTACGGATGCTGGACTACTTGGCAGTATTGATGCCAATCGGGGAGATCCGCAGAATGGCTGGGATACAGATCAGTTTCCGTCTGATCTGTATGATGCGGTGCACGCGATGTTGGTCGTGCTTGCAGACGGCGGGCTGACACAAGGTGGTTTGAACTTTGATGCGAAGGTTAGACGTGAATCGGTTGACCTTGAGGATATTTTTATCGCTCATATCGGCGGCATGGATACCTTTGCTCGTGCTTTACAGGTCGCCACGCGCTTGCTGGAGAAGAGTGCGATGCCTGTGCACAAGGCCGAACGCTATAGCAGTTTTGACAGCGGCGAGGGTGCCGCTTTTGAGCGGGGTGAGCTTGATTTGCTGACTCTGCGAAATCTGGCAGCGGCTGGTGGCGAGCCCAGCCATACCAGCGGCAAGCAGGAGTGGTATGAAAACCTTGTGAATCAGTTTTTGTAACAACAGGGGAAAAATACGGAGAGTGTCAGTGATAGCAGTCTGAGGAGAGTGCAAATATGGCGAAAGTAAGAATGGGGATGGTTGGCGGCGGTGAAGGGGCGTTCATCGGCGCGGTTCATCGTATGGCCGCGGCGCTCGACGGCGAAATCGAACTCGTCTGTGGTGCGTTCAGTAGCGACTCGCAACGCTCAGTTCGCTCTGGAGCGGCCCTGCACCTGCCTTCGCAGCGGGTGTACAGCGACTATCAGACTATGATGGATAATGAAAAACAGTTGCCGGTTCAGGAGCGGATGCAGTTTGTCTCGATCGTTACACCCAATCATTTGCATGCGCCGGTTGCAACCGCGGCACTGCACGCAGGCTTTCATGTCATGTCGGATAAACCCGCTACCTTCGACTTACAGGAGGCGCTCGCACTGCGCTCGCTTGTGCGCGAGTCAGGCTTATTGTACGGACTCACACATACCTACACAGGCTATCCACTTGTGAAGGAAGCGCGCGAACGCATTGACGCAGGTGAACTGGGTGCCATTCGCAAGATCGTCGTGGAATATCCCCAGGGCTGGCTGGCGGACCGACAGGAAGATACCGACAACAAGCAGGCAGCCTGGCGGCTCGACCCGACCCAAGCCGGAGTCAGCAGTTGCATGGGTGATATCGGCGTGCATGCGGCGAATCTTGCCGAGTACGTTACAGGGCTGCAGATTAGTGAAATGTGCTCCGATCTCACTGCCTTTGTGGAGGGGAGACGGCTGGATGATGATGGTGCTGTTCTGCTGCGATTTAATAACGGTGCACGGGGCGTGTTGCATGCAAGCCAGGTCAGTGTTGGCGAGGAGAACGGTCTCGGCGTGCGTGTCTATGGTGAGCAGGGGGGGCTGGAATGGCGTCAGGAGGACCCCAATACGCTTTGGCTAAAATGGCCCAATCGTCCCACGGAACGCTTGCGTGCCGGAGGGAGCTATCTCGGCCCACTGGCAACGGCTAGCGCGCGCACGCCCATGGGACACCCTGAGGGTTATATCGAAGCCTTCGCCAACCTCTACCGCTCTTTTGCGCAGCAGATTCAGGCGACGGAGTCGGGAGGTTCGCCCGATGCTGTGGCGCTGGATTGTCCGGGTATTGAGGAAGCTGTTCGGGGTATGCAATTTATTGAGCTAGCTGTAGCCGCCAGCGCCAGTGATGTGAAGTGGCATCGTTTCGAAAACCAGTAATGACGAGGATTAGCTTATGTCAAAGATGAAAGGCCCGGCCATATTTCTGGCACAGTTCACCACTGCGGAAGCACCCTTCGATACCCTCGAGCATATTACTCGCTGGGCGGGCGACCTGGGGTACAAGGGTGTGCAGATACCGACATGGGAGTCTGGACTTATTAATCTGGAACAGGCTGCTTCGAGTAAGGATTACTGTGACGATCTAAAGGGTATATGTGCTTCAAACGGCGTAGAGATAACGGAGTTGTCGACGCACCTGCAAGGGCAGTTGGTGGCAGTGCACCCGGCCTACGATGAACAGTTTGATGGCTTCGCGCCACAGGAGGTTCATGGTAACTCCGCAGCACGACAGGCTTGGGCCGTTCAACAGTTAATGCTGGCTGCTCGCGCCAGTGAAAACCTCGGACTTGACGCTCATGTGACCTTTTCCGGTGCGCTGTTGTGGCACACTATGTATCCCTGGCCACAACGGCCAGAGGGTCTCGTTGAAACAGGCTTCCGGGAATTGGCCCAGCGCTGGACGCCGATCCTCAATGCTTTTGATGAGGCCGGCGTTAACTTGTGTTACGAAATACACCCGGGCGAGGACCTTCACGACGGGATAACCTTTGAGCGCTTTTTGGAGGCCACGGGCAACCATCCTCGATGTCACATTCTATACGACCCCAGTCATTTCTTGCTGCAGCAAATGGATTACCTGCAGTTTATCGATATCTACCACGAACGTATCAAGATGTTTCATGTGAAGGATGCGGAGTTTAACCCAGACGGGCGTCAGGGCGTTTACGGTGGGTATCAGGGCTGGGTCGACCGGGCTGGACGTTTCCGCTCCCTCGGCGATGGACAGGTAGATTTCAGCGGTATTTTCAGCCAGTTTGCCAAGTACGGTTTCGAGGGCTGGGCAGTATTGGAATGGGAGTGTTGTCTCAAGCACCCGGAAGACGGTGCTCGCGAAGGGGTGGATTTTATCAACCACCACATTATTCGAACAACGGATAGGGCTTTTGATGATTTTGCCGGGGGAGGCGCTGACGAAGCTACAAACCGGCGTATACTCGGGCTTGATTAACCCCGCTCACGCATGCGACCTTCTCGTACAACGGCCGACGTAGCAAGCTGGGTAACAACTCGTCTGCTGAGCGATCAATCGAGAATAATACAAAGGCTCTGGCCTAGTGGTTAAACAATAACGATAACCGGGAGTAACATTCATGACTGGTAAAACCATCGACCGCAAGCGACTTTATTACGTGG
>JAAENL010000060.1 GCA_024224435.1 Halieaceae bacterium | reverse complement strand
GTCGCGACGATAATCGCGACGGTTGAGCTCACTCCAACTGTTAGAGAACAGGCCAGGAGCAATTCTGGCGGAACGCTGATGGTCTGCTAACCTGATAGCTATAGTTGACCTCGCAAGGATGCGGATATGTCAGTTGGCAAGGAAGCCTGCCCGGATGTTGGCGTGTCGCCGTATGTGCGTCACCGCCCGGAGCACACCCTCCTTTATCAAATTATTGAAGAATATTACCCGGCGTTCAAGGATTACCTCGGTGCGCAGGGTGCCTGCCTGGATATGTCGAACAGGAGTTTGAGGATTACCTCAAGTGCGGTCGTCTTGAGCATGGATTCCTCCGGGTACAGTGCGAAAACTGTCATTTGGAACACTTGGTCGCCTTCAGCCGGCCGCTCCTGCGCATCCATGCGCTCGCGGCATTAGTGATTCCCTTCACGTCACAAGAGACGAGGTTTCTGCCCTAGTTGTGGTGCCCGCCGAATGGTTGAGAGTGCGGCATTGTTGGTGGATGAAGTCTTCCCCAGGCAGCCGGTACGCCAGTGGGTACTGAGTTTCCCCTACCCATTACGTTTTCTATTCGCGAGTCGTCTGGCGATCATGGGTAAGGTGTTGGGTATCGTCTACCGTTGCCTTTCCATGCACCTGATCAAGAAGGCGGGATTTACTCGCATGACCGCTCAAACCGGAGCGGTTACCTTGATACAGCGTTTTGGCAGTGCGCTGAATTTGAATATTCATTTCCATATGCTGTTCCTTGACGGGGTGTATGTTGAGCGCCCGGACGGCACATTGCGTTTTCGCTGGGTGAAGGCGCCATCAAGCGAAGAACTTGCCCAATTGACTGAAACTCTGGCTCTCCGAATTGGACGGTTTCTGGAGCGGCAGGGTCTGCTGGTGCGGGATGCGGAAAGTAGCTATTTGGCTGGCGACGATCTGGATGTCAGTCCGATGGCTCAGTTGCAGGGTTCGTCGATCACGTATCGGATTGCCGTTGGCCCGCAACAGGGTCGCAAGGTCTTTACGTTACAGACAATACCGGCGAGCGACGAGTCGTTCGAAGATAAAACCGGAAAAGTCACCGGGTTTTCTCTCCATGCCGGGGTTTCAGCGCGTGCGAATGAGCGCAAGAAGCTTGAGCGCCTATGTCGCTACGTCAGTCGACCGGCGGTGGCGGAGAAGCGCTTGTCACTTACGCCAAATGGCAATGTTCGATACGATGTGAATGGAATCACAAGTGTCGCGGGTGCATGGATGCGCAGGAGCGACCCAATTGAAGACGCCTTATCGGGATGGTACGACACATGTCATTTTTGAGCCACTTGACGTTATCGCCCGACTGGCCGCATTGGTACCGAAACCCAGAGTAAATCTGGCGCGCTTCCATGGCGTATTTGCCCCAAACAGCAAATACCGGGCAGGCGTGACACCGGCCAAACGGGGAGGGAAGAACGTTGATGACGCGGGGGAGGGCGCGGACGCGCCGACAGCGTCAGAACGGCGTGCTGCCATGACGTGGTCGCAGCGCTTGAAACGTGTATTCAACATCGACATTGAGACATGCCCCAAGTGCGGCGGGTCGGTGAAAATTATCGCGTGTATTGAAGATCCCGTGGTGATTGACAAAATCCTCACCCATATTGACAGTAAAAATATCGGCGAAGCGTCACCTCAGTTACCGAACTGTCGTGCACCACCGCAGGCGAGCCTGTTCTGATTCGATGTTCGTCCTGGTTGCGTAATTGATGCTGTCCTGAATGGATCAAGCAGGGTGGGGCTTGTCTTGAGTGGGTAAATTGCCTGGAAACTGTCTGTTTTGGAGAGCAAATTGG
>JAAENL010000059.1 GCA_024224435.1 Halieaceae bacterium | reverse complement strand
TATTTCTGGTGACAGTTATATATCGCCGGAAGCGGCGGCACTGGCCACCGGTTTTGTCACCACCTGGCAGACCGACAAGCCCGGCACAGCTGCCAGTGACAGCATCACCATCCCGATCGGTGCGGGTGACACGGACTTCACGGTGTTTTGGGGAGACGGAACCTCAACCGATTACACCGGTGGCCCGGCAACTCATACCTATGCCAGTGCGGGCACTTATACGGTTGCGATCGTTGGTGATTTCCCGGGAGTCAATTTCAATGGCGGCGGCGATGGCGACAAGCTCTTGTCTGTCGAGCAGTGGGGCAATATTGCCTGGCAGGATTTGAATGACGCCTTCGAAGGGGCAGAAAATCTCGTCATCAACGCCTCGGACGCACCCGACTTGAGCGGCGTGACCGATTTGTCGGCTATGTTCAGAGGTGCCACCAGCATCAATCAGGATCTGAACAACTGGGACACCTCGAGTGTCACCAATATGTCGTATATGTTTTCGTGGGCCACCGCCTTTAATCAGGACATCAGCGACTGGAACACCTCCAGTGTCACCGATTTGTCGAATATGTTCAGAGGGGCCAATGCCTTCAATCAGGACATCAGCGGCTGGGACACTTCGAGTGTCATCAATATGGCATCGATGTTCCAGGACAGTGCCTTCAATCAGGACCTCAGCGGCTGGGACACCTCCAGCGTCACCAATATGTCGTATATGTTCAGATGGAACAGTGCCTTCAATGGGGACCTCAGCGGCTGGGACACCTCGAGCGTTACCCAAATGAGGGAAATGTTCAGAGCGGCCAGTGCCTTCAATGGGGACCTCAGCGGCTGGGAAACCTTGAACGTCAACAACATGGATTCCATGTTCGATAGTGCGGTCGCCTTCAATCAGGACATCGGCGGCTGGGACATATCTGACGTCACCACCATGGCAAGCATGCTTGACGGCGCCGGCCTCTCGGTCGGCAACTATGATGCGACCTTGTCGGGCTGGGCCGCACAAACAGTGCAGAGCGGCGTGGCGCTGGGTGCGAGTGGCCTGCAATACAGCCTGTCCGCTGCCGACCGTCAGTCCCTGATTGATGACGACAGCTGGACGATCAGTGGTGACAGTTTTGTCAGCAATACCGCGCCCACTGCGGCCAACGGCACCATACTGACGAACGAGGACGCGACTTACACCTTCAGCACGGCAGACTTCAACTACAGTGATGGCGACGGCGACCCCCTGGACCACGTTACCATTACCAGTGTAGAGAGCATCGGCATCCTGCGTCTTGGGGGCACCGACATGCTCGTTGGGAGTGAAGTCAGCAAAGCGGCTATCGACGCGGGTTATCTGATCTTTACGCCTGCCGCGGATGCAAGTGGGGCCGGCTACGACAGCTTCGACTTCACGGTCAACGACGGCACTGGGGACAGTGCCGGCAGCTACACGATGACCATCAATGTTAGCAGTGTGAATGACGCTCCTGTATTCACCGTAGGCGACGGCATCGTCACCACGGACTTCGGGGCGAGTAATGATTACGGCCAGAGCGTCACAGTGCAGAGCGATGGCAAGATACTGGTGGCGGGCAGTGCCAAGTTCGGCGCCGTCTACGACTTCGCCCTGGCCCGCTACAACGTTGATGGCTCGCTGGATACCAGCTTCGATGGTGATGGCTGGGCTACCGCAGAATATGGGAGCTGGACACAGGATAAGGGCTACAGCGGCACGGTCCAAAACGATGGCAAGATACTGGTGGCGGGTACAACCAACAACGGCAGCACTTATGATTTTACCCTGGTTCGGTTTACCGCCGATGGCACGTTTGATAACAGCTTCGATGGTGATGGTTTCCTCACCACGCCCATCGGGTCGGCTGACGATCACGGCTACAGCGTCACCGTGCAGAGCGATGGCAAGATACTGGTGGCGGGCGAGAGCCATAACGGCAGCGATTACGACTTCGCCCTGGTGCGTTACAACACCGATGGCTCGCTTGATGCAACATTCGATAGTGATGGCATCCTCACCACGGATTTCGGATCGGGTGACGATGTAGGCAACAGCGTCACGGTGCAGAGTGATGGTAAGATACTGGTGGCGG
>JAAENL010000058.1 GCA_024224435.1 Halieaceae bacterium | reverse complement strand
GATACACACGCGGGCCGCAGCAAGACCAGGCTCTCCCGTCCCTGCATTGGCATTCCCGGTATTGATCAGCAGGTAGCGGGGCGCATTTTCACTGGCTTGCAGGTTCTCCCTAGCCAGTGTCACTGGTGCAGCACAAAAAGCGTTGCGGGTGAATACGGCCGCGCAGCGAGTGCCTTGTGCCAACTCAAACACAACGAGGTCTTTGCGACCTGGCGTCTTAATACCTGCGGCCACCGTACCCAAACGCACACCCGGCACGGGGTGCAGTGTCGGAAGGTCATCAGTGCCTACTGCCATGGCCTGTGCTCCCCTGCCAACAGGCTATTCAGCGATCGGCCTAAAGTTTGCCGCAACACTGCTTGTATTTCTTGCCACTGCCACAGGGGCAGGGTTCGTTGCGACCAACCTTGGGCTGCTCCCGAGTAAAAGTTTGCGGCTGTACCGGCTCCTCGGCCTCGCCCGACTCTCCTGCCGCCGGCTCCATCGCAGAGGCTTCCGCATGCTGGAAAGCCAGCTGCTCGCGCGACGCCTCAAGACGTCGCTGCTCTTCAATAGCAGCTGCTTCATCCGGGTGTTGTATCTGCACATGGCTCAGGAACTTGATGACCTCATACTTGAGATTGTCCAGCAACTGCTGGAACAATTCGAAGGATTCGCGCTTGTACTCCTGCTTGGGATTCTTCTGCGCATAAGCGCGCAAATGAATACCCTGCCGGAGATGGTCCATGGTGGCGAGGTGCTCCTTCCACAGGGTATCGAGAATTTGCAGCATGATTTGCTTCTCGATCTTATGCATATCATCACCGACCGCGGCCGCTTTGGTATCGTAAGATGCCTCTATCGCCGTCATGATTTTCGCGCGTAATGTCTCCTCGTGCAGTTGATTATCTTCCTCCAACCATTGCTGCAGAGGCAAGTTGATTGCAAACTCGGCCTCCAGTTGTCTCTCCAGTCCCGGCACATCCCACTGTTCCTCTATGCTGCCAGGGGGAATATAGCTGTCGACAGCGGCAGCCACGACATCCTGGCGGATGGCGACGATCGTGTCGGCAATATCAGACTCCGTCAGCAGGTCTTCGCGCTGCTGGTAAATAATCTGGCGCTGGTCGTTCGCCACGTCATCGAATTCCAGCAACTGCTTGCGGATATCGAAGTTACGGCCCTCCACCTTGCGCTGGGCCTTTTCTATGGCATTGGTCACCATACGGTGTTCAATAGCCTCGCCTTTATCCATGCCCAATGCCTGCATGAATCCTTTAACCCGCTCCGACGCAAATATCCGCATCAGATTGTCTTCCATGGACAGGTAAAACCGGGACACACCCGGGTCGCCCTGTCGACCCGCGCGACCGCGCAACTGATTATCGATGCGACGGGACTCGTGCCGCTCCGTGCCTAATATATGCAGACCACCGGCTGCGAGTACCTTGTCGTGGCGCTCCTTCCAGACCGCGTGCACTTTCTCCCGCTTGGCATCTCCGCTGTCACCCAGTGCCTTGAGCTCAGCCTCCAGATTACCCCCCAGCACGATGTCAGTGCCGCGTCCCGCCATATTAGTCGCGATGGTCACCACGCCTGGGCGGCCAGCCTGTGCAATGATCTCTGCCTCCTGCTCGTGGTATTTGGCATTCAGTACTTTGTGCTCAATTTTCGCCTTGCGAAACCGTATCGACATCGCCTCGGAAGTCTCTACCGACGCGGTACCGACCAGCACCGGCGCACCGCTTTGCATGCACTCTCTAACATCCTCAACAATAGCATCAAACTTTTCCTCCACCGTGAGATAGACCACGTCATTCATGTCGTCTCGCTGCTGCTCAACATTGGTAGGTATCACCAGTACTTCCAGGCCATAGATCTGGCGGAACTCAAACGCCTCGGTGTCGGCGGTACCGGTCATGCCGGACAGTTTGTTGTAGAGCCTGAAGTAGTTCTGGAAGGTTGTCGAAGCGAGAGTCTGACTCTCACTCTGGATGGCAACGCCCTCTTTCGCCTCAAGCGCCTGATGCAGGCCCTCGGAGAGCCGACGGCCCTGCATGGTCCGCCCGGTATGCTCATCAATCAACACCACCTGACCGTCCTTGACAATGTACTCAACGTCTTTGTGAAACATCGCGTGGGCGCGCAGCCCCGAATGCACATGGTGCAACAGGCTCAAATTGGTGGCGCCGTACAGGTTGTCACCCTCTTCGAGCAGCCCCTCCTTGATCATCAGTTCCTCGATGAACTCGTGCCCAGCCTCCGTAAGCTCAACCTGACGCTGCTTTTCATCGATGGTGAAATGACCTGTCTCCCCCTCCGTTTCCTCTTGCAGGAAAGGAATCAGGCGATTGATGCGCTTGTAAAGTTCCGAGCTGTCTTCGGAGGCACCGGATATAATAAGCGGCGTACGCGCTTCATCAATCAGGATGGAATCGACCTCGTCCACGATGGCAAAATGCAATCCGCGCTGCATGCGCTCCTCGAGTGAAAACGCCATGTTGTCCCGCAGATAGTCAAAGCCGAACTCATTGTTCGTCCCGTAGACGACATCCGCGCTGTAAGCTGTGTGTTTTTCCTGCGACGACTGGCCTGAGCGCACAACGCCTACGGAAATTCCAAGAAACTCATAGAGTGGGCCCATCCATTGAGCGTCGCGGGTAGCCAAATAATCATTCACGGTGATCAGGTGGACGCTGTCGCCAGACAGTGCATTGAGGTAGGCGGGTAACGTGGCCACCAGGGTCTTACCCTCTCCGGTGCGCATCTCTGCAATCTTGCCCTGATGCAACACCATACCGCCGATCAATTGCACATCGAAGTGCCGCAGTCCGAGCACCCTGTCGCCCGCTTCGCGCACCACAGCAAAAGCCTCGGGCAACAGTGCGTCGACAGTCTCTCCATTTACCAAGCGCTGCCTGAACTCGCCCGTCCTGGCAGCCAACTGGGCATCATCCAATGCCTTCATGTCGTCGGCCATGGCATTGATCTTCTTGACCACCTTGCCCATACGCTTCAATTCACGCGTATTGCGTGTACCAAAAACGCTTTTGAGAGTTTTACCGATCATTGGGTTTCACCATCAGTGCAATAAGAATGCCTCGCCGATATCTACCGACGAGGAACGCAACAGGAAACAGCTTGAGTCAGGGGTGGGTGCGAGATACGTAGCTTGAGGGATCAACCGAGCGGCCATTCTTGAACACTTCATAATGCACATGAGCGCCGGTAGAACGGCCGCTGGAACCCATCAGGGCAATCACGTCGCCTTTGCGCACAAAGTCGCCGGGGTTCACCAGATTTTCCTTGTTGTGGGCATAGCGGGTGACAAGGCGGCCGTCATGAGAAATCTCGACTACGTTACCGTAACCCGCGTCGGTGCCGGTCCATGTCACAATACCAGACGCAGAGGCCACCACATCCGACCCGTGACGACCTGCAATATCCACCCCGGTATGCAGGGCCCTGTCACCGGTAATGGGATCTGTACGCCAGCCGTAGCGCGACGATATGTACCCTTTCCTGACCGGCAGCCCGGACAGAGACCCCTCCTCGTCAAGCTTACGGTCTGCCAGCATGCTGTCCAGCATTTCAAGCTGCTGCTCCCTATCGGAAAGGTACGCCTCAAATCGGCCCAGTTCACCGCTCAAGTTTCTCCCGGAAAATTCCATGCCGGCGTCCGACAAGGGCCCGCCGAGAGCCGGAGACTCACTAAAATCAAATTCGCCGTCATCCAGCTTCGCCAGAGAGGTCAGGTGCTGGCCGAGCGCGTCTAACCGCGTCATGCGCGCCTCGAGTGCCGCCAGGTTCATTGTGAGTGCCTGCAATTGACCACGGGTAGCCTGCGTAGCCGCGCTATCCCCGGCCTTAGAAGCACCGTCGGGGGTCTCTTCCCCTGCGACACGAGCACTGCTCTCTTGCCCCGCCAAATACCCGGAGGCGGCAAGACCCAGTGGCAAACCCAGGCAACAAAGCGACAGGAGGGCCCTGGACCAGCGGCCAAGCTCAATGGAGCGTGATCCGCCGTGACGACGACTGATAAAGATAACTTTCATGGGCTTTTATGGACTTTTATGGACGCTGAGTTAAGCCGATAAGCACTAAAATCGTGGCGCGACTATGCCATAAATCTCCCACAAATGCCAAATCAAGCCGCCTCCCCCCCTCCACAGCCGGATGAAGGTGGGGGGCGACCTGGAAAGCACTAAATGTCCGGCGCTGGGAGCTTCCCGGAGCGACACTGCTGGCAGCGAGGCGGAGTCAGTCGCACCGCGCTGCCAGAAAGCCACTGGCGCTATTGCGCGATAGTTTCTCTCGAGGTGTGTGGCCAATGGTGCCCTTCTAGCCGAAGGGCACCATACCCGATGACGGAACTAGTCCGCCTGTCGGCGCAAAAACGCAGGAATATCGAAATAATCTTCGCTGGCGTTGTCTGGCTCATCTGCAGACTGTCCGCCCGCCGTGCGTTTTGCCCCGCGCATGCTGGGAGGGCGCTCGAAGTCTTTGTAGTCCGGTGTTTCACCGGGCTCAGTCACCGCCGCTTTAGGCGCACTGTCGACCACCTTGAGCGGCACGTGAACCGCTTCGGCACCCAGCCCCGTCGCTACCACAGTCACCTTGATCTCCTCCTTCATGCTGGTATCAATCACAGTACCGACAACAACGGTCGCCTCTTCCGATGCGAACTCTTCAACCGTTTCACCCACCTCGGAAAACTCACCCAGTGAGAGATCGTGTCCCGCAGTGATATTCACCAGGATGCCACGAGCACCCGCCAGGTTGATGTCGTCCAACAGTGGGCTCGCAATAGCGCTTTCTGCCGCTTTCTGAGCGCGGTTTTCGCCTTTGGCGTAACCGGTACCCATCATCGCCATCCCCATCTCGGACATGACAGTGCGCACGTCGGCAAAATCCACGTTGATCATGCCCGGGCGAATGATCAGGTCCGCAATACCCTGCACAGCGCCCAACAGTACATCGTTGGCCTCACGGAAAGCGTCCATCAGGCTGGTATTTTTACCGAGCACCTCCAGCAACTTTTCATTAGGGATTGTGATCAGAGAATCCACATGCTGCTCCAGTTCAGCGAGCCCCTCCATGGCGATGGTCAACCGCTTTTTGCCCTCGAACGCGAAAGGACGAGTCACGACAGCGACCGTGAGAATCCCCAGTTCCCGCGCAACCTCCGCGACCACAGGCGCGCCCCCCGTACCCGTGCCACCGCCCATACCCGCGGTAATAAACACCATGTCAGCGCCAGTCAGTGCATCGGCGATACGCTCCCGATCCTCCATCGCTGCGGCGCG
>JAAENL010000057.1 GCA_024224435.1 Halieaceae bacterium | reverse complement strand
CCCCAAGGGGTGACAGGTTTTTCTGCTCTGCCAGCTGCGACTCCATGACAACACAAGCGGATGCCCCATCTGACAACTGGGAGGAATTTCCGGCGGTGATATACCCCCCTTCCTCTACTACCATGCCATCCTTGAACACCGGCTCCAGCGACGCAAGGCTCTCCAGAGTAGTCGAAGGGCGATTACAGTCGTCGCGATCCACCACCACGTTCTCGTAGGTCGTTTCTTTGGTCTCTCTGTTAAACACCGCCTGGACTGCGTCCATCGGCACGATTTCATCGTTGAACAGGCCCGCCTCCTGAGCAGCCGCGGTACGCTGCTGACTTTGCAGAGAGTACTCGTCCTGCGCCTCGCGACTGATGCCGTAGCGAGCGGACACCACCTCTGCGGTTTCTAGCATGGCCATGTACGCCGTCGGATCAATTGCGGATACCGCCTGCGATACATTGCGATAGGCGTTTTTGTGCTTGGTTTGCACCAGTGAGATCGACTCCACCCCACCGGCAACCGCAATATCGTACTCGTTACACATAATGCTTTTGGCCGCTGTTGCGATTGACATCAGGCCCGAGGAGCACTGCCGTTCGATCGACATGCCCGCAACGGTATCAGGCAGACCACCGGCAATCGCGCTGAGCCGACCCATGTTATAGGACTGGGTACCTTGCTGGGCCGCTGCACCAAAAATACAATCATCCACTTCGGCCGGGTCAATACCCGCACGCTCAACCGCAGCTCGCACGACATGGCCGCCCATGGCTGGGGCCTCGGTATCGTTAAAGCCACCGCGGAAGGATTTGGCCAGCCCGGTGCGGGCCGTAGATACAATGACTGCGTCTCTCATTTCTTATCTCCTGTAAACAAAACTGTCCGGCTATTTAGCAAAAAATCTAAGTAGAAGTGGTGCAGCGGCCTCGTCGCCAGACTTCGCACCACTCCCATGCAACGACAATCCGTCATGCGTGCTGGCTGGATACCGGCAAAATCTCGCCGGTCATGTAGGAGGAATAATCAGAGGCAAGGAACATCATCACATTGGCCACTTCCCAGGCTTCGGCCGCACGCCCATAGGCCTCCTTCGACTCCAGCTCTGCCAGCAGCTCTTCCGAAGCCGACTTACGCAACATGGGATGCAGTACTATCGAGGGAGCAACCGCGTTAATCCGCACGTTGAATTCTGTCGCCTCCAGCGCAGCGCAGCGCGTCAGGGCCATAACACCGGCCTTGGCGGCCGCGTAATGGGCCTGCTCTCTCTGTGCACGCCAGCCGAGTACAGACGCATTATTGACAATGACGCCACCCTGACCGCGGGCTTTCATTACGGTCATCATATAGCGGGTCATTCGCATGGTGCCGTTGAGCGTCACATCCAGCACCTTGTGCCACTCGTCATCTTCCATTTCGATCAAAAGTTTGGAGGTGCCAAGGCCCGCATTATTAATCAGCACATCGACGCCGCCCATCTCTGCTTCGGCAAAATCAATGAGTGCACGCACGTCGCCTTCCGCGGCCACATTACCTACCCGACCATATACCGCGGTGAGTCCGGTCTCCTCTTTCAATTTATCAACAGCGGCAGCCAAGCGCTGTTCGTGGATATCACTAAGCACAATTGCCCGGGCACCCTCTTCCGCTGCCCGCGTCGCCGCCGAAAATCCGATACCGGCTCCGGCTGCCGCCGTAATCAAAACCGATTTACCCTTAATGAGGCCATGGCCCTCTACGTACTCGGGTGTCTTCAAATCCATTGCTGTTCCCTCCGCCTCAAAAACGAGTTCGTCTATCCGTCGGAATGACGTGTTCCTTTACAGTATGCCGCGGGGCTCCTTGGGCATACCCAGGCCTCGCTCGGCAATGATGTTGCGTTGTATCTGGTTGGTTCCTCCGTAGATCGTGTCGGAACGCACAAAGAGGTACATCGATTGCAGTGGGCTCAGTTCATAGGGGCCCTCCGGCAGAATCTCACACTCCGGTCCCATCACATCCATGGCAAGCTCACCCAGACTGCGATGCCAGCTCGCCCAGTACAGCTTGTAAATCAGCGCCTCTTTCTGCAGACCGCCATCACTGCCACTCTGGCCAGACAGCATTCGCATAGCGTTGTAGCGCATGATCTTGAGTTCCGTGTGCGCGCGTGCAATGCGCTGGCGAATCACCGGATCTCTTGCCGCACCGTTATCGCGAGCAAGGGAGACAACTGCATCGAATTCATTCTGGAACTGCATCTGCTGGCCCAGCGTAGAGACTCCTCGCTCAAATCCGAGTAAACCCATGGCGACTTTCCAGCCATCTCCGGGCTCACCGACAATATCGTCGGCACCGCACTCAGCCTCGTCGAAGAACACCTCGTTGAATTCCGATGTGCCGGTCATCTGCTCGATAGGTCGCACCTCGAGGCCGGGCTGATCCATCTTCAAGAGGAAAAACCCAAGCCCCTTGTGCGCCACTGAATCCGGGTCGGTACGGGCGATCACAAAACAGAAATCCGATTCGTGCGCCAGCGAGGTCCAGACCTTCTGGCCGCTGATAAGCCATTTACCGCGGGCCTCATCGAAGCGCGCTTTGGTCTTCACGTTAGCGAGGTCAGACCCGGCACCCGGCTCAGAGTATCCCTGGCACCACAACTCGGTACCGGCCACAATCCCCGGCAGGTATTTCTGTTTTTGTGCCTCGGTGCCGAAGGCGATCAGCGT
>JAAENL010000056.1 GCA_024224435.1 Halieaceae bacterium | reverse complement strand
TTGACTCACCGCACCGCCCGAGGCTGAAGCCGTCGGGCTACCGAGCAACGCCCCGTGAACGGGGCTTATTGTAGCCCGCTTCAGGGGGCGCTGCTCAGTAGCCCCATCCGTTCACGGTGGGGTGGGCCTGACAAGCAAAGATAACGTCAAAAACTTGTCCCAACTCATTTAGGACGCACCCATGCGCTTTGGCCAGCCGGGCGTGCCAGACATGACCTCAGCTATCGATCAGGGTTGGGCCGCGGAAGAACAGGCTGCCGTACTCGCTTACGCCCAATCGCTGCCCATGTCCAGCCCCGTTGCTGAGGGCGGCGTGCTCTACGACAAGTGGTGGAAGGCAATCGGCGCAGACGCTCCCGAAGGCGACCAACCCTTGTGGGCCACTCAGAACAGCAACGAGCGCAGCGGCGCCGACAGTTGGCGCTGTAAAGAGTGCCACGGCTGGGACTACAAAGGCGTCGACGGCGCTTATGGCTCCGGCTCGCACATGACCGGCTTCGCCGGTGTCATGGATGCCGCAGGCATGTCTGCCGAAGAACTGACAGGCTGGTTCGACGGCACTGCCAACGCCGATCACGACTTCTCGCCCTACCTGGGCGAAGGGCAGATCAACATGTTGGTGGCCTTCATTCAGGGCGGTCTCAATGATGTCTCGACCTTCATCAATGTTGACAAGAGCGTCAATGGCGATGTCGGCCAGGGCAAAGTCGTTTACACCTCCGCTTGCAAGCGTTGTCACGGCGAAGATGGTAAAGAAATCATATTCGGCGATGAGAGCGATCCCGCATACGTCGGCAACATCGCCAACGACAATCCCTGGGAATTCGTCCACAAAGCGGCCTACGGTCAGCCGGGCGAGCACATGCCCTCTGGTGTTAATCTGGGCTTCACCCTGGAAGACCTGGCCAACCTAACGTCCTACGCTCAAACCCTCCCCACCGAATAATCCTCTCGAATCTCTCGAATCTCATCGTCTGTGGCGCTCCTCCGGGGGCGCCACAGACGTGGGTAGTGGATGATGGAAATTTGGTGTTGGCTTCGCCAAACCCCCAATCCCTAATATCCAATATCCATTACCCCAATATCCAACAACCTCTCCCGGAGGTGATCGTGAATCGAATGATTCGCAGATTCATCCGCATCATTCCTTTTCTCGGCGTGGCGCTCATCGCCGTCGCCGTCTATCTCATGACATCCAGCGTGACTTCGACGCAGACTGTGCACGCCTTGCCTGAATACGCCGACCGCACCGGCGAATCCTGTTCGACCTGTCATGTCAACCCTGGCGGCGGCGGCCCTCGCACGTTAAGGGGCATGCTGTGGTCGGCGCGTGGCAGAACCGACGCTGTGCCCGAACTCCCAGGCGTCCTCCTGGCCCCGGGCATCAGCGACGGCGCCGAACTGTGGGACATCGCCTGCGCCTCCTGCCACGGTCTGCAAGGCGAAGGCGGCTTCGGCACGACCATCACCGGCAGCGGTCTCAGCGCCAACAAGATCGGCTCCGCCGTGAAACGTGGGCGTGAGCGCAGCGGCATGCCGCCCTACGAAGGGCAGTTCACCGATGACCAGGTTGACGCCCTTGTCGATTTCACACAAGGCATCGCTAACGGCATCATCGCCCCGCCGCCCCCGGCCATCCCCCTGCCCGCTGCCGAATTCACCTGCCAGTCACAGACGGCGCCTGTTTCGTGCGGAGGAAACTGATGGCTGAATACACTCGACGCCAATTTCTGAAAATGACCGGGGCCGTCGTCGGTGTCGCGGTCTTGGCGGGCGCCGCGCCCAACCTCGTGGGTCACAACTTTCCCGTAGAGGCGGCTCAACCCCACCTTAAAGAACAGATCGAATACACCATTGTCCCCTCGGTCTGTTTACTCTGTCCCAGCGGTTGTGGCATGTTGGCCAAAATCGCTAATGGCCGGGTTGTCAAGATGGAAGGCAGCCCCATGCATCCAATCAACCTCCGCCGTACCGGTGAACGCGGAGCCGGACAGTGGGAAGCGATCTCCTGGGACGACGCCATCGCTGAAGTTGCCCAACGGCTGAATGGCCTGCGAGACGAAGGACGTCCAGAGCAGGCCGTTCTGATGCACGGCTGGACCCGGGGCCAACTCCGCTCCTTTTTCGAGCGCTTTATGCAGGCCGTAGGCTCGCCCAACGCCATCTCTCAAGACAGCCTCAACGTCGATGGAGCTAAACTGGCGAGCTACTACACCCAGGGCATCAATAACTTCCCCAACTACGACATGGAGAACAGCAATTATGTGCTCAGCTTCGGCGCCAATCTGCTGGAAGCCGGGCCGTGGGTACAGCGCACTGTCTCCGGCTATTCCTTCATGCGGCGGGGCCGCCCCACACGCGGCAAAATCGTTGTCTTCGATCCCCGTCAGGGCATCACCGGCTCCAAAGCCGACGAATGGATACCCATAAAACCTGGTACCGACGCCGCCCTGGCCCTGGGCATCGCAAATGTGCTCATCACCACAGGTCTCATCGACTTCGAATTTGTCCATGAGTATGGTTTCGGCTTCGAGGACTTCAAAAGCGCTGGTAAAGACCACAAAGGTTTTAAATCTTTTGTTCTAGAAAATTACGATCCCCGCAAGGTCGAGGAAATCACCGGCGTGCCCTCCCACACCATCTCCCGGCTGGCGGGTGAATTTGCCAACAACCAGCCAGGTGTAGCCATCTTGCCCGGCAAAGGCGGGCTGCTCAACGGCACGATCGGCGGCATGTACGCCGGCATGGCTGTACACGTCCTCAACGCTCTTGTGGGCAATATCGACAAACCTGGCGGCGTGCAAACGCAACGTTACATGCCCTGCGAGCCCTGGCCCGACCTGCCTGCCGACCCTGTGGCCGAGGCCGGACGCCAGCACGAGCGCGTGGATGGGGCCGGTTCCATCTATCCTCTTGCCAGAACCGCCTACCAGGCTGTAGCCGAACGCGTGCTTAACGGCGCAGCCATCGACACGCTGCTGCTCTACGATGCCAATCCCGTGTTCGAGACGCCCGGCGGCGCCCGATTTGTCGAGGCGTTCCAGAATATCCCCTCCATCGTCTCTTTCTCCTCCTTTATCGACGAGACCAGCGAGTACGCCGACCTGATTCTGCCGCAGCCCTCCTTCCTGGAACGCTGGGAGGATGACCACATCGAGGGCCTGGGCTATCCCGGTATCGCCATGCGCCAACCCGTAATCGAACCGTTGTACGACACCATGAACACCGGCGATGTGCTCCTGAAGGTGGCGCAAGCCATGGGCGGGCCCGTAGCCGAAGCTTTCCCCTGGACTACCTACGAAGACGTCCTGCGCTTTCGCCTACAAAAGGTGGGCACAGATTGGGAGACCCTGACTGAGCTGGGGGTGTGGGCGCTGCCTGGGTACCACAATGCTAGGCCGGGCAGCGAACGCTGGGTACAGGAAGTGGTGGGCAGTGACCGTCTCTCAGCCCCGCGTGATGGCCGGTTCGATTTCTATTCCCGAGAGTTGTTCTGCGATATGGGTGAGATGGAACCGGAACGCCTGGCGGCTCTGGGCATCAGCGCCGCAGGTGACGCCGTCTACATTCCCCATTACGAGCCGGTCCCTTACCAGGGTGACGAGTCCGACTACCCTCTCCATCTCAATGTGATCACACTTATGAGTTTGGGATCGATGGCGCCCGCGGCCAATTTGCCCTCGTTGATGGAGATCAGCGGCATGACGGTGGGGCAGACCTGGAAAGGCTGGGTGGAGATGAATCCCGAAACGGCCCGAGAATTGCATCTGCAAGAAGACGACTGGGTCACTATCGAGAGTCCCAGCGGGGCCGTGCAGTCCACGCTCAAGCTCGTGCCTGGTCTCCGGCCGGATGTCGTCAACCTGCCCTATAACTTTGGACACACCGCGGTCGGTCGCTACGCCAAAAATCGTGGCGCCAACGGTCTGAATCTGATGTCCGGACAAACCGAACCTGCGACCGGTCTGGCCGTTGCCACCAACACACGAGTGCGCGTGCACCGGGTCTGAGGAGTATCGATATGCCAAAATGGTCTATGGTCATTGATCTGGAAAAATGTGTAGTCTGCCAGGGTTGCAGCATTGCCTGCCGTATGGAAAACAACACGCCAGTGGTGACACCAGAGCTGGCCGGGGAAGGTCGGGAGATGCGTTGGAACGACGTCTTCCCCATGCCTCATGTCGAGGTGGGCGACTATCCCAACACCAAGACGCACTACATGACCCGCCCCTGCATGCATTGCGAGAATGCGCCCTGTATCAAGGTATGCCCGGTGCAGGCGACCTACATCGACGAAGAGGGCCTGGTGCGCCAGAATTACGACCGCTGCATTGGCTGCCGTTACTGCACGGTAGCCTGTCCCTACGGCGTGCGCTACTTCAACTGGTTCGCTCCGGAATGGAACCCCACCATCAAGCAGCATCTCAATCCCGAAGAAGTTTCGTCCGGCTCCGGCGTCCTGGAAGGCCCGGCGGTGCGGCCCAAGGGCGTGGTGGAAAAGTGCACCTATTGCATTCAGCGGCTGGACAACGCTCGCCAGCGAGCCGATGCTGAAGGTCGGGATTTCCGGCCCGACGAGTATGTGCCCGCCTGCGTGGAAACCTGCACAGGCAAGGCTCGTTTCTTCGGCGATCTGGAGAATCCCGACAGCACAGTCTCCAGGCTGGCCAAGAGCGAGCGGGCATTTGTCTTGTTGGAAGAGGTGGGCACCCATCCCAAGACCATCTATCTGCAAGAGGGTGAGTGATCATGCTGACCATTGGCAAGCGCGACAAAGAAGTATTGCTCGATCCGCTGTACCGGGCGGGCAGGGGTTTCTACATCTTACTCGGCGTACTGATCATTATCATGGGCTGGGGACTGTTTATGTACATCCGCCAGATCGTATTTGGACTGGGCGTCACCGGCATGGATCGCCCTGCCTACTGGGGCATGTACATGGTCAATTTCATTTTCTTCATCGGCATTAGCCATGCCGGCACCCTGATCTCTGCCATCTTACGTGTGACCGGGGCGGAGTGGCGTCGGCCCATCACCCGCATCGCCGAAGCGATCACGGCGTTTGCCCTGGTGGTGGGCACCATCCAGATTTTCTTCGATCTGGGCCGACCGGATCGAGTTCTCTATCTTTTCACCTACGGCCGTCTGCAGTCGCCGCTGCTGTGGGACGCCGTCTCTGTGACAGCCTATTTCCTAGGCAGCATCGTCTATCTCTATCTGCCTATCATGCCTGACGCAGCCCTGCTGCGCGACAACCTACCCGAAGAGGCGCCGCCCTGGCGTCGCCACCTTTACAAATGGCTGGCCCTGGGCTGGCGGGGCAACCGCACGCAATGGCTGCGACTGGAAAAAATGATCGCCGTCATGGCGGTGTTGATCATCCCCATCGCTATCTCGGTGCACACCGTTATTTCCTGGATCCTGGCGACAACGGTACAGCCCGGTTGGCACAGCACGGTGTTCGGGCCTTATTTCGTGGTCGGGGCCATTTTCTCCGGCATTGGGGCGCTGTTCATCGCCATGACCCTGACCCGGCGGGCGCTGCATCTTGAAGCGTACATCACTGAAAAACAGTTCCGTTACCTGGGCTACATTTTCATCACCATGTCGGCGATCTGGTTCTACTTCACCTACGCCGAGCACATGACGCAGGCCGCCGGGCAGTTGGCCGAGGAGTTTCCCATCCTGGCCAGCAAACTATGGGGGCCGTTCAGCGCCTCGTTTTGGGTGATGATCCTGGCCATGGTGGCTGCGTTTGTGGTTCTGGTCTTTCCCCTGTTGTTGCCCGATTCGTGGAGCAAATATCGTATCTTCAATCCTCGCTTCACGCTGGCAAATGCGGTGGTGGCCGGGGTGGCGATTGTTTTATTACAAGTTCCGGGAATGCAGCGTGTCGTTGCCAACCTGTCGCCGGGGCTGCCGCCAATCACACTCAGAATCATCGCCTTGGTGGCCGGCGTGCTAGCGATCATTAGTCTATTACCCTGGCTAAAGCGTCATCTTATCGACACCATGGTCATCGCTTCGGCGCTGGTGCTGGTGGGCATGTGGCTGGAGCGCTGGAACATCATCGTGCCCACGATGGTTAATCCTCGGCTCATGCCATCAAGCTGGTATACGCCCACACTCACCGAATGGTCGCTGTTCGCCGCATCTATCGCTCTATTTATCTTCATGTTCGTTCTCTTTTTCAAGCTGGTGCCCGCCGTCTCCGTGTGGGAAGTGCGAGAGGGCCGGGTGATCGACGATGTGCGAAGTCAAGTGCCCATGCCTGCGCCCGAACCCTCGTCGTCAGCTAGGGGAGCTATGAGACGCTCTCTTGAAGAGACGGAACCCACGTATTAAGATCTGAGAGGCGCTCTATGAACTTTCCGATGGACAACCCATTCTTCCAGTTCTTGTACTGGATCATGAACACCCCCGGTATCGGCGGCATCGTCGTCGTTGTCGAGGCGACGCTTATCGTCATCGCTGTTTCATTGAGCTTGCGTTGGATCAATAAGGGCGCTGACGCGCCTGAAAAAGAACAATTCGCCTATCCCACGTCGGCCCTACACCACTACAAACCCAAACGCCGAGGTTTCGGTGGACTCTAAGAACACTCAAACTAGGAGGAATAAATGAATCCGTTAGTTATTGTTGGTATCATCGGTTTTCTCATCATTCTCGCTTTTCTGACTGTCAAGGTGGTCTGGCAATATGAGCGAGGCGTCGTCTTTCGGTTCGGCAAGTACCGTGGTACGCGCAAGCCAGGTCTTAACCTGATCATTCCCCTGATTGATCGTATGCGCAAGGTGGACATGCGTGTGGCGACGATGGTTGTCGAGCCGCAAGAGGTGATTACCCGCGATAATGTCACTGTTCAGGTCGATGCTGTTGTTTATCTGCAGCCGGTCAACCCAGAAGATGTGATTATCAAGGTGCAAGACTACACCAAAGCTACCAGCCAGGTAGCCCTGACTGCTCTACGAAGCGTATTAGGGCAATCAGAACTCGACGAATTGTTATCCCATCGGGATCGCATCAACAAGCGCTTACGCGAGATCATCGACGAGCACACCGAGTCGTGGGGCGTCATGGTGCAGTTGGTAGAGGTCAAGGATGTGTTGCTGCCAGAGGCGCTACAACGCGCAATGGCCCGCCAGGCTGAGGCGGAACGTGAGAAACGAGCTAAGATTATTCATGCCGAGGGCGAGTTGCAGGCTTCAGATACGTTAGCACAGGCAGGGAAGAACCTGGAAGCCTCACCTGCCAGCTTGGAGCTTCGTTATCTGCAAGCATTGGTGGAGATGGCCGGCGAAAAGAACAGCACCATCCTGCCAATCCCGCTCAATATCTTGCGACTGGTAGGCAAGGGTTAGTGACAACTAGTTGTTTGCATTCGGTGGAGGTGACTGCGCCATCAGCGCCAGGATGTAACGGAGATAGCAGTCTGAAAACCCATATACGAGGCTTCCTCTATCACATCCTGGCTGAATTGCTGGCTGATCCCGCCATCATGGCCGGCGAGCCCCTGGCGTCACGGTTGGCCGAGGCTGTGATTGAGGGCGCTGAGACGCTGGAATCACTCGCCTGTCGACAAGCATTGTTCGCCCTGGGCAATCTGCCGAAGACAGGCGGCGAAGACCTTTGCCAGCGCTTCGAGGAGATCATTAACCGCCCCAACGCCCGTCCGATCCCTCTCTACGAATCCCTGGCACTGAGCGGCCATTTAATCAGTCCTGAAAACTCTGGAAAAGTCAGACTAGCCACAAATACTGAGATGCGGCTATGATTATGCTATGAAAAAAAACTGTCAAAATACCTAGAGCCGTT
>JAAENL010000055.1 GCA_024224435.1 Halieaceae bacterium | reverse complement strand
GGCGCTGGTGTTCAGCGATACAGACCATACGCTTAAGTCGCTGGAGGAACTGGATTTACTGGTGGTGAATGATCTCTTTATGTCGGCTACGGCAAAGCATGCAGACTACGTGATGGCGGTGACGCACCCCTTCGAAAGAGTGGATATTCCGATGCTATCTGACAATTACTATCCGTTCTCTTTCAATCAGTATTCCGAAAAAATGGTGGAACCACAGGACGATGTGATTGAAGAGTGGGAATTTTTTTGGCGTGCCGCGCAGCGTATGGACAGCGGTTTCAGCTTGCCGGGTATTAACGCCGGTGATGCGCCAACGGCGGACGAGGTGATTCAAGCCCTGACACCGTCCGCTCGTATTTCATTGCAGGAAATCAAAGACGCGCCCGCGAGCGGCAGGGTATACGACGGCGGTATTCCGGAGGTGGGTGGTGTAATTCCCGATATGATTGGCCATGCGGACAGGCGGCTGGCCGCCGGCCACCCGGAGGTCATAGCGGAGCTTGCCGAGGTCTACGCCGAGCCCGTGCTTCTCAGCGGCGCCTACCGGGAGGGGCAGAATTTTGATTTTCGCCTGATTACCTATCGCATGCCCGAGGTGTATTGCACCACGGGTAACAACCTACCCAGCCTGCGTCGCAAGCGCCAGTATAATCCTGCACTTATGAGCCGGGAAGATATGGCCCGATTATCTCTCAGTGACGAGGATCTTGTGACTATCGAAAGTGGTCACGGGAAAATTGAAGCGGTGGTGGAGTGCAGTGATAAAGTTGCGCGGGGTACCATCGGTTTGGCTCACGGCTGGGGCGACCCTGCCGATCCGCGCCCGACCCGCGAGAAGGGCAGTAACGTGCAGCAACTAATCCCGCGAGATGTCGACTTTGATAAAGTCACAGGCCTTGCACAGCAAAGCGCGTTTGCAGTGAATGTGCATCCTGTCTGATATGAGCTGGGCGAAGACGTCAAGGAGAAGGTAATTTCTCGCCCTATAATGATAAGGGCCTCGATCTTCATCGAGGCCCGTGCGTGAAGTGTGCCGTTGCTCGGCACAATCAATAAAGTCTACCGGTCGCGATGCAGGTCGAAGCGATCCAGTTGCATTACCTTGACCCACGCAGCGACAAAATCAT
Source organism: Halieaceae bacterium (assembly GCA_024224435.1). Classification (GTDB taxonomy): domain Bacteria; phylum Pseudomonadota; class Gammaproteobacteria; order Pseudomonadales; family Halieaceae; genus Marimicrobium. The sequence continues at coordinate 13,034 of JAAENL010000055.1, read as the reverse complement.
CGGCCATACGCTGTTGCGCGTCATCAAAGGCATAGGCTTCTGCCACTGCCCGTAATTCTGCGTTGGATCCGAAGATAAGGTCTACCGGGGTTGCAGTGTATTTTATCTCACCGCTTTGCAGATCTACCCCCTCGTATAGTCCATCGGTGGCTGATTTACGCCACGCGGTGGACATATCCAGTAAGTTGACAAAGAAATCATTCGTCAATGCGCCGGGGTTATCCGTCAGTATGCCTGCACTGGAATCACCCGAATTGGCATTCATCGCACGCATGCCTCCGACCAGTACTGTCATTTGTGGAACGGTCAGGGACAGTTGATCGGCCTTATCGATGAGCATTTCAGTTGGCGGACGGTAGCTGCGCGACACATCGTAGTAGTTGCGGAATGCATCTGCGGTCGGCTCCAGCAGTGCGAAGGACTGCAGATCCGTCTGTTCCTGCGTGGCATCAGCACGACCGGGCGTGAACGGCACGTCGATCTCAATATCCGCTGCATCGGCGGCTTGCTCAAGCCCGACAGCGCCACCCAATACAATCAAATCGGCAAGGGATACTTTTCTGCGACTGCCGTCATTGAATGCCTCCTGCACCCCTTGCAGGGTCTCGAGGACCTTCGCAAGTTCAGCAGGATTATTGACTGCCCAATCCTTTTGAGGCGCCAGCGCGATGCGTGCACCATTGGCCCCGCCGCGCATATCGCCAGCCCGAAAGCTGGCGGCCGATGCCCAGGCCGTTCGCACTAGCTCCTGTGGGCTGAGGTCGGTTGCGGCAATTGCCTTCTTCAATTGCTTGATATCCCGATCATTGATCGGCTTGCCGTCAACGGCGGGAATCGGGTCCTGCCAGATTAATTCCTCCTCCGGAAATTGATCACCAAGATAACGGGCACGAGGACCCATATCTCTATGGGTGAGCTTGTACCAGGCTTTGGCGAATGCGCGTTGGTATTCCTCCGGGTCGGCGAGGAAGCGCTCGGCGATGGCCCTGTACTGAGGGTCTACTTTAAGAGCGATATCCGCCGTTGTCATGACGGGCGGATTGGATTTCCCTTTTACGTGTGCATCCGGCACTGCGTTGTGCAGGGCTTCATCCTTGGGAATCCATATAATGGCTCCCGCCGGGCTGCGCGATTGTTGCCACTCAAGGTTTAACAGGTTTTGCAGGTACAGGCTGGTCCACTGGGTCGGTGCCTGCGTCCAGGCGCCCTCGAGACCACTGGTGGTGGTATCTTCTGCGTTGCCCTTGCCGCAGCGGTTCTTCCAACCGAGCCCCTGCTGCTCAGTGGGGGCAGCAGCGGGTTCCGGGCCGACACAGTCCGCAGGCTTGTGCGCGCCATGCATCTTTCCGAACGTGTGTCCGCCCGCTATCAGTGCCACGGTTTCCTCGTCATTCATCGCCATGCGCCCGAAGGTCACTCGAATATTGTTGGCGGAGCCAGCGGGGTCTGGCTTGCCCCTGGGACCCTCGGGGTTTACATAGATCAGGCCCATGTGGGTGGCCCCCAGCGGACGTTGTAGCTTGCCATCTTTATCGCGACGGTCGCTCGCCAGCATTTTCACCTCGGGGCCCCAGTAGACAATATCCGGTTCCCACTCGTCGGTGCGGCCACCGGCAAAGCCATAGGTTTCAAAGCCCATATTTTCCAGCGCGACGTTTCCCGCGAGAATCATCAGGTCCCCCCATGACAGGCTTGCCCCGTACTTTTGCTTGACTGGCCACAGCAGTCGCCTCGCTTTGTCCAGATTGCCGTTGTCTGGCCAGCTGTTGAGAGGATCAAATCGCATTTGGCCGCCGTCGCCGCCACCGCGACCATCCAGCGTGCGATAGGTACCCGCACTGTGCCATGACATGCGGATGAAGAACGGACCGTAGTTACCCCAGTCCGCAGGCCACCAGTCCTGCGAGTCGGTCAGGACGGTATTAATATCGGCCTCTACCTCGTCGAGATCCAGTGTGTTAAAAGCCGCGGCATAGTCAAAGTCGTCGCCCAGCGGGTTGGAGCGACGGTCATGATCGCGCAGCGGTGCGAGATCGAGCTGATCGGGCCACCAGAACTGGTTGCTGCGCGGCTGCTCCAGAGCGATGGTGCCGACGTCAGTGGCCCCGGCCGGTTTGGCGGTGTTTGCAGAGGCGGATAATGCGAACAGCGTCATTGCCCCGGCTACGGCCGCAGACAAACATAGTCGCGTGTGTTTCATTCAATTACTCCTTCGTTGGTCTCGTAACAAGGCAAGGTGCGAGGGGTTCTGTGATAGTAGAAAAATCGCAGAGGTAAAAGAATAGCCGCCGACGCTTCTTGACGCTATTTAAATGTCTGTATGGCGTCAATAGGCAGGCACTATTGCTGCGATCGTACAAAAACCAGCATTGGCCAGATCTCTGCGTAAGTGCGTCGTTACACCGGCACCCGCAGATACTTTCTGAAGGCTAAAAATAGATCGCAGAATCAGTGTTTTGTATAACCGCGCTGCATACCAGGCGTGGCGTTTCAGGCGTGTGTGTTTCGAGAGCGGATCTCGGGGCCGTGGGCGATGTGGGCACGATCGTACGCATCAGTACTCCGACACGGTGTCCGGGACGAGTATCCAGCCCGCCTCGCCCGCTTTCAATCGATAGCCGATCTGCCGTGTGCCGCCCGAGGGCGCGGAATTGGTGTCCTGCTCCGTGTAAAGGGGAAAGCGTCGCGCCAAACGGTTCTCGACTATGGCAAATTCGTCATGTCCGCCATAACCGTCAGCGGCACCGGGCGTTTCGTCCAGCGCCGGCAGGTAAACCGGTGTCAGTGACGTCCCTCCGTTCACTGCGTAGGCAACCAGCGAGCCGTAGCTGCCGCTGCCAGCGCTGCTGACAAACACATAGATCTCCGGCCAGCCGTTTGCGTCCAGGTCAGCAATCTCCGCGGCGACTGCACCGCCCTCCAGAGGCTCACTTATGGTGTCCTTCGAAAGAGGCAGTCCCCTTGGTGTGATGGTAAGTTCATTTAGTGATCCTCCGTGGGTGGCGTGCATCTCGAAAGAGATGGGCGCCTGCAAAGCGAGCGTGCATCGACCGGGCGTTGTCAGGGCCGGCGCATCGCAGGCAAGCGCTGTTGAGGCCCACATCACGTAGAGGAATAGTAGGCCGTCTGGCGTGGTCGGCAGTTTGAATAACTGGCCTTCCTGTCCCAGGCCTTTTTGACGATAAACCGGCCGACCCGCCTCATCCCGGTAGTTGCCTGGAGCGTCGCCAACGGGCGTGAAGTTGAAACGCTGGCCACCCTCGAAGTAGATGCCAATAGCGCCCTGCCGCTGAGAAAAGCTACAGGGGGAGGTGCGCGTTGGCAGGTGATCGCGACTCCCTGAAAAACCGCAATGCGCGGAAGCGCTGTCTGCGTTGGCAGGCGAAGCCGCTAGGTGCGCTGCGAAGATAGCTGCAATGGACAGCCGCCACAACGAGAGAAAAGAAGCCGTGTAGGGTTGTTTGTTCCTATTAATCATTTCGTTTCCCGTTGTCTGTGCACGGTGGTGACCTGCTGCCAGCTTGACCTCATTTTAGGCCTTTGCCAAATGGCATGGTGAAAGGACTTTATGCGTATACCCCATTTAGCACGGGTGTAATATACTCGGGTGAGCGGATAACATCTGTTGCGTTCTGTGCAGAGCCTGGTCGGCGTGATGCGAATGCGTGGGTCACTGCGCAGGGGTCGTCGTTCCAGAGTGCATCCCGGCGACATAGAGGAGTTGTGATGATCGAGTACCTCAATCCCGACGCGAGCGTAGGCGTCGATGAAACGCCTTACGAGCTGTCTTTAACCATGGACGAGGGAGAGACGACCCATATTGGGTTGCTCGCCAATGGGTTCCCCGATTCGGTAGAGTTTCTCGACGAACTCGGTGCTGCACTGTGCAAGCTTCGACCCGGTATTGCGTTGCACGCGTTCAATAAGGGCAATGCAACGGTGCCTGCCAACGAACAATTACTCGGAGAGATCGGTGGCGAGTGTGTCGGAGTGGTTGCCGCCTACGGTCACTGAGGATCCTGCACTACCGGCACCGTGCGTGACGGCATCAACTTTGCAAACCGGGGCATCCCGGCGGTGGCTCTGGTGACTGAGGAATTCTGGTCTCAGGGATACTTTGTCGCCAGCTCACTGGGCATGCCGGATGTTCCAAGAATACAGCTTCCCCACCCTGTTGCCGGCACTGGCGTGGTGAATATCCGCGAGGTCGCTGAATCGATTGCACCCTTGGTAATCAAAGCGCTGGAGGGAGTTGATGACTGAACTGCTCTCAGCCGTGGATGAGGCGCAGGCGCTTGAGGATCTCCACAAGCGCGGTTGTACAGACGGGCTGCCGGTGGTCATACCTGTCCGCGAACGTGTTGATCGCATGGTGCTGGCGTCGGGACTGGATGGCGATATGGTGCTGGGTACGATGGGTCCCGGGCATGGTATCGCTACGATCGAGCAAGTCGGCGTCGCTGCGGTCATGGCAGGCTGTTTGCCCGACTATATGCCAGTGGTGGTGGCGGCGGTAAAAGCGGTCATTGACCCGCGCTTCGACTTGACCGAAATGCAGGCGACCACGCACTGCACCGCTCCCCTTATGATCGTGAACGGACCCGCCCGCAATAGCTGCGGGCCGATTGCCTCCGGGACTGGGGCACTGGGCCCCGGTCATCGCGCCAATGCATCTATCGGTCGCGCCCTGCGTCTAACCATGATCAATATCGGCAAGGCTCGCCCGGGCAGCTCTGATATGGCTTTGTTGGGGCACCCGGGTAAATTCACCTACTGTTTGGCCGAGGACGAGGAGAACAGCCCCTTCCCACCACTGCACTCAGACCTCGGTTTCGATGCGCAGGACAGCGTCGTGACCGTGGTTGGCGCGGAGGCGCCGCATTCGGTGATCTTTGCCGGCGATGGTGATGATCCGGATGCTTACAAGATTCTGTTGGACCTGTTGGCCATGGGGTTGGCCAACGCGCCCAGCAATAATGCGATTCTTACCGGCGGCGCTGCCGTCGTCGTTTTAAACCCTGAGCACAGCGCGGTGCTGGGCAAGGCCGGGCTGAGCCGGCAGGATATTGCCAGTGAGCTCTATGAGCGTTGCTTCCTCGAAGGAGCGGTAGTTAAACGCCTGATGGGTGCGTTCGCTGGTGACAACCCGAAACGCCGTATGGCCTTCAGAAGCCCTGATCAAATCCTGATCCTGCAGGCCGGCGGCAGCGGGCTCTACTCGATGGTCATGCCGTCCTGGTGTGCCGGAGCCCATGCCAACAGCGCGGTCAGCGTCAGAGTGGAGGCGGATATTTTCTGCGAGATTCCCGGTCTGGCAGGTAGCTGAAGCGGCACTTTGTGGTAGCGCTTGCGTGGCTGCGTCATTAGTGGCAAAGAAAAAATCCGGATAGTCGCAGCGAGGGTTCCGGGACTTCAGCCGGTTTGCTGCGCAGCGCGCCAACTGATGAAGTGCTTCGATGCCCGCCGCCTTTCATGTGCTGGCCAACGCCGTATACTAGCATTCAGGCTTTCCCTGTAAGGAGTGAGATCTGTGCAGCACTGGTCACGTCGGTTTGTTATGAAGAGCCTCGGCGCGGCGGTTTTGCTTGCCGGCCATCCGGCAGCGATAGGCCTTAGCCGGCGTGCGATGCCGGTTGGCAAGCAGACGGCCACATTTATCGAACACAACGACCTCCCCTGGGCACTCGAGACGCGCCGCGGTCAGTTTGGCTTCGGACCGATCACCCCGGTCTCCCACTTTTTTGTGCGCAACAACCTGCCGATGCCTCCGGCATCGGTCACCGATGAGGGAGACCATTGGTCCTTTCAGGTCTCGGGTTGTGCGGAAGCGGGTAGCCTGACCCTGGCGGACCTCAAGGGAATGAACGTGCAAACCATTGCCAACGTGGTGCAGTGCTCCGGTAACGGGCGGGCGTTTTTCCCCCATCACCCCTCTGGCTCCCAGTGGGGAGTGGGTGCGGCGGGATGCGCGCTGTGGACGGGTGTCAGGGTTGCGGATATTTTCGAACGTTTTGGTGGCGTTGTGGGTGCTCCTGCGTTCCTGACTGCAACGGGCGGCGAACAATTGCCGGAGGGTATTGCCAGAGATGCTGTGGTGGTCGAGCGTTCGGTGCCTATCGAGAAGGGGTTGCGGGACTGCCTGTTGGTTTGGGAGATGAACGGGGCGCCATTACCCGCTGTCCATGGAGGGCCGCTGCGTCTTATCGTTCCGGGTTACTTCGGCGTCAACAACGTCAAATGGATCAGACAACTCGGTGCAACCCAGCAGCAATCGACTGCAAAAATTCAGCAGTCGGGTTACCGCCTCAGGGCACAGGGCGTGACAGGCGGCCCACAACATCCCTCGATGTGGCGGATGCCGGTGAAGTCCTGGCTGAATGGCCCCGGGGCCGATGACCAACCTGTTCTGGCTGGTAGCGCGACGCTCTATGGTGTTGCCTTTTCGGGAGAGCGCGGTATCAGTGCGGTGGAAGTGTCGGGTGATGCGGGTGACAGCTGGCAGGTTGCGAAATTGGTAGGCCCCGACCTGGGACCCAATGCCTGGCGTACTTTCAGCCTGCAAACAAAACTCGATACCGGTACACACCGGTTTGTGAGCAGGGCAACCGATACCGAGGGTGCGCAGCAGCCAGAGCAAACTCAAGACAACCAGCGGGGTTATGGGCATAACGGCTGGGGCGATCATGGTTTAACGATTACCGCAGTGCGGACCCTGCCGGAGCGTGAGTTGATTGCAACCGCGGAGCCCGCGGCTGTGGTAGCCGACAGCCCGGTTCAACCGCCCCCTGCGCTGGTGCTGTCAGATCAGGCTTTAGCGGGCAAGGCGATCTTTGATAATCAAGCGCAACCCGGATGTGGTGTCTGTCACAGCCTTGCAGCCTCCGATGCTCGCGGCGTGGTCGGCCCCAATCTCGATACCCTCAAGCCAGGACTCGCGCAGCTGCGGAATGCTATCACCCAGGGAGTGGGCGCGATGCCCGCCTATGGAGGACAACTCAGCCCGAGTGAAATCGATGCATTGGCAGCGTATGTATTTGAGGTCAGCCAATAAAAGCGGGTCGCAGCTAGAGAGCCCCGTGCTTGTGGTTTTCACGAGAGCAAGTCTGGTGGCGATTGCCGGGCACCCTTTGAGTCGGGCACACAGCGGATGCGATAGCAGGCGCCACGAGTTATCGGGTGAGCGAGTCAACTGAACAAACCGCAACACGACCCTCCCGGTTTAGAGCTGTCTGCACCTCGCGCGAATGTTGAAAGACGCCGGTGGGATTCCCGCGCACGGTAACTAGCCGGAAAAATGGTCTGCGGGCTGCAAAACCGACTTTAATAGCCCGGAGCACAAGCGCCGGCAGGGCTATGATGCGGACGCAGTTTGATCATAGCGGTCGATAGATTCTTATTTGGTTGCAGCGCAGTGCCGAGACGGCAGCCGCGGCAGACAGGCGAGGTTACAGACCGACAGGAACGGCGACTTCGTTGCGTCTGTTCCAGGGTAGCGTCCAGGGCGGGTTGTACTGATTGAGGAAGGGTTCCCCCACGGCTTCAATACCGTTAGCTTCAAGCACCGATAACAGCTCGCGTGATTTTTCCTCAACCCTGCCGTCGGTGGCCCAGCCGCCGAACGCGATGACCGCTATGCGTCGCGCGGGCACCGCGTGCAGGCTCACGCTCTGGTCATTGGGGGAGGGTAACTGGGCCATCGCGTACTGTGAAGGCAGGGTGAAGGCCATGTAGCCAGAGTCTGTTATGTCGGTTTCCACCGGGGCCGTCATGGCGATGGACTGGTCTTGCGCGTTGCCGCCGAAGATATAATTAGCGAGGCGGCGGAAACTGCTGGACGACGAGTCGTCAGAGCCCATGGTCGTTCTGGCCTGTATGCTGGGCACGTAGTCTCTCAGCTCGACGTTGTCGATTTGCTGCGCGATTTCGTAGGCGGGTTCTTCAATGGCATATCCCATACTTGCAAAGCCGGTTAATCCCAAAATAAAAAAGAGGTGTTTTAAGGTCATGAGGTTGCTCCCTATCATGGACCACAGTAAGTACGCCATGTGGACGGGGTCAGTTCATCGCATTTTCGGCACGAGGACCGGGTCGCTCACGCTCCACGTGCAGCCTGCCTGTCCGCGCTTGCTCTGCTGCTGATGTTATGAGTGATTGATGTGCACGCCCCTTTCCCACATTCAGCAGCAGGGTTGCAACCATTGATGCGGCCTTTGTCAACGGTCACACGCAGGCAAGTGTGAGGCTGTCCAGATGCTCTATCAAAGAGTGATCGACTGTTTGCCGTAGCGTGTGAATCTGCTGTCGCCAGCGTTGATAAGCGCCCGTTTGTGTAGATTTGAGTAACGCTTCGAGCGCAGCCACCGCGTCGATAAGAGTCGCCAGTTGCTGAGCGCGACGGCGTGAGCGCGGCAGTACCCCTTGCCTGAAATAGGCTGCGGCATCCTCCAGCAGGACCGCGCGTGTGGTATTGATCACCGGCCGGCACGGCAAACGGCCAGCGACCGATTGGTGCAGCGACAGGTTCGCTGCGCGGAGCCAGTCGTGGCGCGCAGCAAGCCACTGTAGCGTGTGTCCTGCCCGGGCGCCGGCGATCTCACCCAGCGCAAGTTCCAAGGCAAGATTGTCGTGACGGTAATCACCCTGCAGCCAGCGGTCCACCATGTCAGTCAGGCGATGGAGTGCAGCCCGGGCCCTGGTCACGTCTACGGCGGGGTACTCGCCTGGCCTCGGATGAGTATTCCAGAATGCGCGAAATGCCGGGCCGGCCAGAGTGGCCTGGAAAATATGTTTGGGTAAGGTGCGCTGCGCGTGTAGCCACGCTTTGTGCAGTTGATCTGCTGTGGACGCCGCTCCCTGCTGCCGCTGTGTCGCGATACAGGCCGGCGCCAAGTGCAGAAACTCCAGCTGCAGCAGAAGGCGTTGAGAGGCCTGTGCATTTTTCCCGAGTGGACTGCCACGTTTGATGAGGGTGGTTTTCAGCGCGCAGTGGCGCAGTGACATAGGATCGAGAGTGACCGCGCCTGCGAGATTCGAACTCGTTGTCAAGGCAATGTCGGGAGGCGGGGCGGGGGCTTGAGTCAGTGAGCTGCGCTGCACCGACGTCGACAGGGCGATCGCCAATCGGTTGATGTATATCTCGAGCGCTGTCTCGGTCGGGCTCCGCTGGCAGCCGCCCAGCAACAGGCAGGCGCTGCAAAACAGGAAAAGCGGCCAGAGCCGCAGTGCGCCCTTGCTATCGTGAAAAAGGACCATGTGCCATTACCCATGCGGTTGGCTCTTCCTTATAAACGAGAACTAGCGAGGGCGGGACATCATATCCGTTCCAGTATGCGTTTCGGGCTGTACTCGGGTCAGGCGAGCTTTTCCTGCGCGCGCAGGAACCATTCGTTGAGGTGGGTGCAGTTCTCCGGGATGGACTCCTTTATCCACCCCATGAAGCCGATGGTGACGTAGAGATCGATATCCGCCGCAGTGAAGTTGTCGCCCGCAAGCCAGCGGGAGGTAGCCAGATGTTCATCCAGCATTGGCAAGGCGAAATTGATCTGCAGGCGGCCGCGTTCTGCCAGATCGGGGATTTGCGGCAGGTCCTGGGGCCCGGGCAGTGCCCGGTTTATAAACCCTTTGCTGCGGTTGCGAAACACACTGGCAACGGCCTGCGTCAGGCCGGTGAAGAGTTTATGACACCAGCTCATAACCTGCGCGCGTTCCAGCGGCGTCTGGCCCATGAGCGGTGGCTCCGGGTGCAAACCCTCTAGATACGTATACATGCCCACAACCTCAGTGAGTACGGTTCCATCGTCCAGTACCATGGCCGGCACGGTACCCGCCGCGTTAACCTGCTTGTAGGCATCACTCAGATGCTCCCCTGTGGTCATATCGACCGGCACGGTCTCGACTTCAATCCCTTTCATTTTCATAAACAGGGCAAGCCGCTGCGGGTTGGGGGCGGGGTCGTACGCGTAAACTTTCATTTAGGTGGGGCTCCAATGGGGTATGTGGCCAGTTTGGCGCGGTGTGCGGCGCAGAGTGCGAGACGACAGTGTGTCTAGGTTTTGGCATCGAGGCAAGGGTGCTGGCCTCGGTTTTGCCGCAGCCGCAATAGTGGCTATAATGCGCGGCCAGACAGTTAAGGAGCAGAAAGTGATCAATCGAATCGTATTCAGTGTCTTCGGCTTATTGCTCGCCGGGTCAGCCCTCGCCGTGAGTCTCACGGAGGGGCAGCGTGCCGCGATCGAGGAGCGCATCAAACCGGTCGGGGTCATTTGCCTAGAGGGCGATAGCAGTTGCGCCGCTATACCCGCCGCCACCGTAGGGGTCGCCCGCTCGGGTGAAGAGGTGTATAACGCCGCTTGCATGGCCTGCCACAGCACTGGTGCGGCGGGCGCGCCGGTTTATGGTGATGTCGCGGGCTGGAGCGATCGCATCGCCAAAGGCATGGCGGTGCTCCATGACGCCGGTGTGAATGGTGTAGCCGGGACGGGCATGATTGCCAAGGGCGGCTGCATGAACTGCAGCGACGACGAGGTGATCGCCGCCGTAGACTACATGGTCGAAGGCAGTCAATAAAACAACGCTCTGTTGCCGTGGCGCTCCTCGGAGTCCCGGATAGCAGGGCGTGTGTTTCTCTCCGTACCCACGTCTGCGGCGACGCGGTTTAAAGCTGCGGCATCAGCCGAATAAATCCTTCAGCCCGGCCAGAGTTTCCCGCGCACGTGTTTCGTTTGCTTCCTCGCTGCCCTCGCCCTCGCCTTGCCAACGCAAGTCATCCTGCGGCAGCTCATCGATAAAACGGCTGGGCTTGCACTTGACGGTTTCGCCGAACTGGCGACGAGTACTGGCGAGGGTCATGCTCAGGGTTTCACGGGCGCGGGTAATTCCCACGTAGGCCAGCCGACGCTCTTCGTCAATGGAGTCCTCATCAAGGCTTACCCGGTGCGGCAGTAATTTTTCTTCCATGCCGATAATGTAAACGTGTGGAAACTCCAGTCCCTTGGCGGCATGCAGGGTCATGAGTTGTACGCTATCGGGGCCTTTTGTCTCCTCGTCCTGCTGCTCCAGTAAGTCGCGCAGCACCAGCCGCGAAACCGCCTCATCCAGGGCGACCTGTTCGTTGGCCATGACCCTTTGCAGTGAGTCGATCAGAAAATGGACATTGCTCATGCGTCGCTCGGCGACGTCCTCGCTGGAGCTGTTCTGTAACAGCCAGTCTTCGTACTCCATATCGCGCACCAACTGCCGCACTGCCGCGATTCCATCGCCGCCTTCGCAACGTCGGCGAACTGCATTCATCCACCTGTGGAAAGCCCGCAAGCGCGCCAGCCCGGCCTCGGAGACTGCACCGCCGTCGATCCGGCTGCAGGCTTGGCTCAGGCTGCAGCGATGGGTATTGGCATAGTGTCCCAGCGCCTCGAGGGTCGAGGTGCCCAGCTTGCGGCGGGGGACATTGGCAATACGCAGGAAGGCATTGTCATCGTGTTTGTTCATGAGCAGACGCAGGTACGCCATGATGTCCTTGACTTCGTTGCGCGCAAAAAATGAGGTGCCCCCGCTGAGATGGTAAGGCACCTGCTGCTGCTGCAGTGCGAGCTCGACCAGGCGCGACTGATGGTTGCCCCGATAGAGAATGGCGTAATCGCCGAACCGGGTGCGTTTGCGCAATTGGTGATCCAGTATTTCAACGACCACCTGCTCCGCCTCTTCCTGCTCATCGGCATAGCGGATAACGCGCAAGTGCTCTCCGTAGCCCAGCTCTGACCACAGCCGTTTTTCAAAGACATGGGGATTGTTAGCGATCAGGGTATTGGCCGCCTTCAGGATGCGAGCTGTTGAGCGATAGTTCTGTTCGAGCTTAACCAGCTTCAGGTGGGGGTAGTCCGTTTGCAGCAGCGCCAGGTTCTCCGGTCGCGCACCACGCCAGGCGTAAATGGACTGGTCGTCATCGCCAACAACGGTGAGTCCGCCCCGCATACCGACCAACTGTTTCACCAGCAGATATTGGCTGGAGTTGGTGTCCTGGTATTCATCCACCAGCAGGTAGTGAAGGCGCTGCTGCCATCGCTCCAGAACATCCGCGTGTTGCTCGAAGAGCAGGGTGGGCAGCAGTATGAGATCGTCAAAATCCAGCGCGTTATAAGCTTTGAGTGCACGCTGATAGCGCTGGTAGGCCTGCGCGCAGAGTATGTCGGCGGGTCCGCTGGATCGAGCGAGGGCCTCTGCGGGTAACACGCGATCGTTCTTCCAGCTGGAGATGCGTTGGGCAATGGTGGCGGCCTGGTCGCCATCGGCACCATGAGCTTGTATCAACAGGTCTTTTAGCAGAGTGCGGGTATCATCCCCATCGAAAATAGAGAATCCGTTTTTAAGTTCTAGCGCCTTCAATTCGGCTCGGATGATCCTTAGGCCAAGCTGGTGAAAAGTGCTAACGGTAAGTCCTTCGGCATCCTGCGCCGGAATGAGTCGAGCCGCTCTGTCGCGCATCTCGCGAGCAGCCTTGTTGGTAAAAGTCACCGCTGCAATGCGTGAGGATTTGATCCCACAGGTCGATATCAGGTAGGCAATCTTTTGAGTGATCACGCTGGTTTTGCCGCTGCCGGCGCCTGCTAGCACCAGCAGAGGGCCATCGATGTAGTGAACGGCGTCCCGCTGGCTAGTGTTGAGTTGTGTCACGTATCCGCTTGGTTTCACCGAATGAAGGGTCGGATAGTTTATCAAAGAATGCAGGCAACTCGCGCACCGGCCGACGAATTTCACCGATTTGGGCCCCCCGGCAGTGCGCTGTGGTGCCGCTTGAGCGGGTCTCCCGGCGTCAGCTTTTTTTACACCAACCTAATAATAAATATGCGAAAAAACTATAACTGCATGAAATACAACAACTATATAGGTTTGGCATGAAACCCGCTTGTGTATGGGTAAACAGTGGTGTCTCTGCCGCACGATGCGGTCTTCCAAAGGGAAGTTGCGCCACGCAACCGTTTAATCATGCGAGAGAAACCGATGAGGGCTTCTTCAATAGTCACAGGGCGCAACAGGAGACG
>JAAENL010000054.1 GCA_024224435.1 Halieaceae bacterium | reverse complement strand
GTTTTGGCCTATTATCCATCCAGGATCCAATCGCTTTCATCCAGGAACCGACAAACAACAGCGGACCGAAAATACCGACAAGCATCAGCAGAAAAATCAGGAAGTCGGTCACGCGCGAAGATGCGTTCACGCCCAGGTCGGGGACGCGCACGCCGATTTGCCCCCAGTATTTTCGCCATAAGAATTGCGTAAAGGCAGAGATGATTGCGATCAGCGGGACAAATGCCAGCAGAGCCTCGGTGAGTTTTCCGCGCCGTTCCTTGGCCGCGATCATTAACTCTGGCGCAGCCTGCTTCAGCACATCAACAGTGTCTTCTGTCGGCAGATGGTATTCGCCGCGCAACACCTGTGTCAGGGCCTCGAAAACCTCGCGTGCAGCGGCTTCCTTTGACACATATCCGAGGGCACCGGCCTGCAACGCCAGAATAACGCGGTCATAAGGAGGGTCCCCCGGACTCATCGCCAGTATCTTGACATCCGGCAGTGTCGCCGAAACATAAGAGATTATCTCGATGCTGCGTAATCCGAGCAGCGTCACGTCAATGAGGAGGACGTCCGGCTGGGTGCGTTCGATCTGTTGAATTGCCGCTCTTTTGTTGAAGGCGATACCTGCAATTTCGAGTTCTTTCCCATCGGCGAGAAACAGGTCGCTCAATTCACCCAGGAAACTTTGGAAGAGCAGCTTGCCCTCCGGGACGGACATAACAGCCAGCAGCTGAATGGACTTCGTGCTCATTTTGTACTCGTTTCCCCTAATCGAAGGCTATGCCGACAACTCTTGCGCGCTGTGCGTTCATCTTATGCCCCCTTCTGTTTTTCGGGAACGTTGCCATACGGAAAAATAAGGTTTATATCAATACCATCGGCTTGAATGTGGCTTGAACAAATTCCATGATCTCGGTCATAGTATGCGCTACCCTCGCTCTTTAAAAGCAAGCATGTAATTATGCGCAAGCGACAGCATTCCACCGGATACATTCTTCGCCTTGAAGCCATTTTGTAACAGGATGCGCGTTGCATAATAGGAACGCTGGGCGGAGCGGCAAAAGACATTTATCTCTTTGTCGCGGGGAAGTTCATCCAAACGGCTCCTTAGTTGCCCTAACGGGATGTTGACTGCCTCCGGCACGTTCTCAACGGTCAGCTCAAATGGTTCTCGAACATCGAGCAGAAATTCCGATCGTGCAGAATCCCAGTGGTTAATTGGCATATCGCCCCTGAGCACACCTGCGGCGACCATCCCGGCGAAATTCACAGGGTCTTTTGCGCTGCCGAACTGGGGCGCGTAACAGAGCTCGGTCTCTTCCAGGTCATACACCGTGGCCCCCATCTGAATCAGGGCAGCCATAGTGCTGATCCGCTTGTCGACGCCGTCCTCGCCGAGGGCCTGCGCGCCCAGAAGTCGTCCGTCGGATTTCCGGAAGAGAACCTTCATGGCAAGGGGTTTGGCGCCCGGGTAATACCCAGCGTGGGAATTCGGGTAGAGATAGATCTTCTCGTAATCCGTATCGCCGAGGCGCTTCAGTGCCTTTTCACTGGTTCCGGTCCAGGCAATCGCAGCCCCGAAAAGCCCGATGATCGCAGTGCCCTGGGTGCCGCGGAAGCGGGAATCGCGCCCGGCGATTACATCAGCGGCGATCCGTCCCTGGCGGTTGGCCGGCCCGGCGAGCGCGATGTGGCTCCACTCCCCGGTTACATAATCCTTGACTTCTATGGCATCGCCGACAGCGAGGATATCCGGATCGGTGGTGTGCATTTGATCGTCCACCCGGATCCCGCCGCGTTCGCCGATCTCCAGCCCGGCCGTTTTCGCCAGCGTGGTATCCGGGCGCACGCCGAGTGCGAGAATCACAATATCGGCCGCGTAGGTTTCGCCGGATTGAGTTCCCACATCAATACCGCCGCTGGCAGCCTGCTTGAATCCGGCCACGCCGTCGTTGAGCGCCAGGCGGACGCCATGCTTCTCCAGGTAGGCCTCCACCGCACGGGCGTGCTCCTGATCAATCGGGGGCAGAACCTGGTCTGCCATCTCGACAAGGGTTACTTCGAACCCGCGATGAACCAGGTTTTCCACCATTTCCAGGCCAATGAATCCGCCGCCAACGACCACTGCCCGGGTTTTCGGCCTCACGGTCTGGAATCCCGAATACCGGTGCATGCCGGCGAGAAATGGGCTACCTTTTTCTATCCACTCCCGGATTTTCAGGGCGTCCGGCACGGTCCTCACGTGAAAAATGCCCGGAAGGTCTATTCCCGGCAGGGGCGGGCGCACGGATGCGGCCCCGGGCGACAGCACCAGTTTGTCGTAGGATTCGGTGCTTTCCTTCCCGCTTTCAACATCGCGCAGCGTCACGGTCTTCTCCTTCGGGGAGATCGCGACCGCCTCGCAGTTTGTCCGCACATCAATTGCAAAGAAGTTTTTAAATAGTTGCTCATTGAATACAATGAGACTCTCATCCTTTTCTATCACTCCCCCAACCCGGTAAGGCAACCCGCAGTTTGCGTAGGAGACATGGGGTCCACGCTCGACCATGATGATTTCGGCCTTTTCATCCAACCTGCGCAGGCGCGCGGCACACGACGCGCCGCCTGCGACACCGCCAACGATAATGGTTTTCATGTTACACCTCCTTTTTACTGATGAAATCCTCGATAATTCGGCCATAGTCGTTGGTCGGTTCCCAACCCCACTCCGCCCGTGCGGGG
>JAAENL010000053.1 GCA_024224435.1 Halieaceae bacterium | reverse complement strand
AACTATGCGCGATCAGGTTCCAAATCGGCAGGGTAAAGTCTTGTCAACTTACAGTCATTTGTGGCCAAATAGAACTATGTCCAATAGCAGCACACCAGCACAGTACGCTCTCATCCTGATCGACATGCTCGAGGGGGAGGGTTGCTCTCGTGAAAACCTCCTGGCTGGCACGTCCCTCGCACTGGCCGGCATCGACAGCATGGGCGCCCGGGTTGATGACCAGGACTTCTGGACCCTGGTGGCCAACGCGCGCGCGCTCACTGGCGACCCGACCCTAGGGCTGAAGCTGGGCCTGCGATTGCACTTGAGTGCGCACGCAGTGCTGGGGCAGGCCTTCATGACTTGCCGCGACCTTGGACAAGTCATGGGGCTATTGCTCAAGTACTATCACTTACTGGCCTCTAATCTCGAAATGGAGTTCAGCGAGGAGGGAGACACCTGCATACTCAGTATCCTCGCTACCCCGAGCGAGACCGAGTCAGACTTCACCTTTGGCTTTGAACTGCTCTACGGGGCCTTTATCAATACACTGCGGGGCATGCTCAATGATCCAGAACTGGCTGTCCGGATGGAGCTGCCCTACCCGGCACCTGAGCACTCCGCGCGTTATCGCGAAGTCCTGGGTGCTGACATACACTTCGACGCACTGCAGGGGCGGATCCTGTTCCATAGAGACTGGCTGGATATTCCGCTGCCCTTGTCCAACCCCCCCCTACGCCAACTCTACGAGGCGGAGTGCGCGCGCCTGCTGGCAGATCTTGAGGGAGAAGATTCCGTCGCGGAGCAGACTCTCAGGCTGTTACGCAAGCTGGAAGGCCAGTATCCGCAAATGCCACAAATAGCGGGCATGCTGAATGTCAGCCCACGCACTTACCGCCGCAGATTGGATGAGGAAGAGCAATCATTCCAAAAACTGCTGGATCAGGTTCGCGCAGAGCATGCGACGCACTACCTGCAAAATACGCGGCTGCCATTGGCCAATGTCGCTTATCTCGTAGGGTTTAGTGATTCCTCCAATTTCCGCAGGGCGTACCGCAAGTGGACGGGCAAGGCGCCCCGTGAAGTGCGCCATGGCTGAACAGCACTAATGGCCTCTGGCAACAAGGCCCTGCAGGTTTACCTGGGCCGCAAAGCGGCAGCGCTGATTGGTGAGAGGGGCTGGTCGCCTGATCTCTTCAACCTGCTACTGGGCGCGTCTGGCGGCGCCAAGTGGTTGATCCTGAGCCAGCTGGACCGGGTCCTGTTCGGCGATTTCCTGCAGCGCGGCAGCGGCTCTCTCAGCACCCTCGGCTCTTCCATTGGTGCCTGGCGACACACCTGCCTGGCCATGCCCGACCCGGTCGCCGCCATTGAACGAATGGAAGAGGCCTATCTCGATCAGCGCTACAGTGCGAAACCCGACACGCTGGAAGTCAGCAAGGTCAGCCTTGGTATTCTGGAACATACTCTGGGCAGGGACGGGGAAGAGCATCTACTGCAGCACCCCCGTATTCAAACCCACATTGTCACCGCAAGAGGACGCGGTGCTGCCGCATCGTCGTCGAATGCGCTGCTGGCCACAGCCATGGGCAGCGCGGCACTGAGTAATGTCGTCAGCCGCCGCTTGCTCAAACTGCATTTCCAGCGCGTGATGTTTCACACAGGCGCAGCACCCGCCGCACGGATGCGATTACAGGATTTCGACACGCAATGTGTGCGCCTGCAGGAACTGAACCTGCGCCAAGCAATTCATGCCAGCGGGTCTATCCCATTCGTGCTGAATGGTGAGCGCGATATTCCAGGAGGGCCGGCCGGGCAGTACTGGGATGGAGGCATTATCGACTACCATTTCAATCCGGAGCAACTTGATACAGATGGGCTGGTGCTTTATCCGCACTTTAGCGAGCAACTGTTTCCGGGCTGGTTTGACAAGTTTCTACCCTGGCGCCAGGCGGCAAATCACCGCTACGAGCAACTGGTATTGCTGTGTCCCAGCGCCGCATTTATCGACAACCTTCCGCACGGCAAGATTCCCGATCGCTCGGACTTCAAACACTTCCGCTTTTCGGAACGCACGGCCTACTGGAAGGAATGCATTGCACGCAGTGAACAGCTGGCCCAGGAATTTGCGGAGCTGATTTCTGGAGCCGATCCTCTTGCGGGCGCTGTGGTATTCAAATAATCAGGCAAAAAACTGTCCTTTGGACAAGCGATAACTGATACCACAACATTCCTGGGACAGCATGTCCGTGATGATTGATACCTCCTCGCTGAAACAAACCGTGCGCCGGCCGTCGGGAAGATCAAACACCGCAACAGCGCGCCACGGCTCCATCCCCTGATACAGCACGGTGTAGCCGGCGACAGTTGCGCTTCCCTCGAAGTCCGACACCAGTTCCCGCAAGGGTGTCGCCGCGCGCACCTCATCAGTGACATCCGCGAAGGCCCAACCGGCTATCGGCGGTTGCATTGACCACAGGGCACAGGCTTGTTTCGTCAACAACCCGCTGACTGTCGTTACCAGGCCTGTCTCGCCCGGGTTATCGCGCAGCGCCTGTGCGATCTTTGCGGTGGCCTGAAAGACGAAATTGTTGAGTGGCCCACCGCCGAAGGTCATACCGCCGGTCATACTGTCATCACCCCTATCATGCAGGTTCATCTCCTCACGCTGCACTCGCACGGCAAACGGGAAGCAGGAGTAAAGCTCTCGCAGGCGAACATCATTGAAATCCACACCCGCCAGCTGCATGGCTTTCCTGCCCGCGACCCGAAACCCTTCACTGCCTCCCAGGTCGCCACGCGTAGCAATGACCGACATGAAATTGGACTCTGTGGATGCCACAGGGAACACCCACTGACTCCGCTCTATGCCCAGTTCTTCTGCCACCGCTGCGGAGCAAAGGATTAATCCCGCCGCCTGGTCTACTGTCCACTGGCTGTTATGCAGCTTCGTGTAAGGAAACGCGAGCATACGATTTTTCAGGGAGTGCGCCCGAATAAACTCTGCAGAAAACGGCTCATCGATCCAACCCTCGGGATTCGCTGCAGCGATTTCACTGAATCGAGCGTACTGGGCCGCCATACGGTCGCGGTGTTCATCCACACTCAACCCCTGTTTGAAGCGCAGGGCACTGTCCATAATTGCGTAATAGCCGACGGGCATGCCAAGGCCAGCGTTGGACTCCACTTCGGACATCAACTCCGCGCCCGGGCGCAGGGTAATATCGGGCTTAACATCCTCGCGTTCCTGCACCCTTGCCGCTTCATTCCCTGCACGCGCGGCACACTGTTCCCGATAGCGCGCCTCGCCGCCGGCAATCAGCATGACCTGAGCTTCCCCTGCAACAATGCGTTGGCAGGCACGGTTTATCAGGCCCTGCTGCAGGATACCGAAATCTGCTAACAACGTTGTCGCCGATTGCGCACCGAGCTTATCCGCAAGAATTCGGGCCGGATCCCGGTACCCCCATAAACTGTTGGGCACAAGAATTTCATCAGCTCTCGCCAGCAACGCTTCCGTACCCGCGTCCGCGGCCGCGGCGCGCAGCGCCTGCTCCATGAGTGCCACCGGCTCCAGGGCCTTGCGATAATCTTCGAGCTTTTGTTGTACGGCACCAACGCCCACCAGCACCGGCGTGGTAGGGGCGCAATCACCCACGGATGAACTCGCCTGCATACCAATTCAGCATGGCAATTTTTTCATCCAGTGGTTTATCTTCCTCGAGCTCGTAGACGTTGCGAAAGCCAATAATGACATCCGTTACGCCGATGCTTTCGAGTTGCGCAATACCCTCTTTGGAAAACGCATTCGCGCCCGTGGTGAATACGCGAAAAGGTCGATTGACAGTGCCGTATTCCTCCCGCAGCTGCTTGATGCGGCCGACATATGCGTGCAGTTGATCAAGATCAGCCCCAGCGCACATCCAGCCGTCGCCGACGCGGGCGGCACGCTTCAATGCGGGCTCCGCGTGCCCACCAATCAGTAACGGTGTAGGCTTCGTCGGTACCGGGTTCATCTTGTTAGAGGGCATATCATGCAGTTCGCCGGAGTAGCCAAAGTACTCCCCGGTTTCCAGACCGCGCAGGATATCGATCTGCTCGTCGAAGCGCTTGCCCCGCTTCTCCCAAGCCACGTCGCATACCGCAAAATCCTCCTCCCAAGGACTGATACCGATACCGAAGTCAAAGCGATTACCGAACAATGACTGAATGCCCTGAACCTGTTTCGCCACCACTGGTGCTTGTCGCACCGCCAGTTTGTAGACAAAGGTCGCGAAACGGATTTTGCTGGTTACTGCCGCCATCGCAGTGACCGCGATCAAGCTCTCGACAAAGGGAACGCTTTCCAAAAACTCGCGACTGCCGTCTTCGTTGTAGGGGTATTTGGAACTGGCTTCCTCGGGATAACAAATGCTATCGGGTATAGTAATTCCATCGAAGCCTGCTTCCTCGGCCGCAATCGCCAGAGGCAAATAATGGTTGGGCTCGCACATGCCCACTTGATAACTGAATTTCATATTGACGGTT
>JAAENL010000052.1 GCA_024224435.1 Halieaceae bacterium | reverse complement strand
GGCGGCAGGACCGTATCAGCCATAGAGGAAGCCACCAGCAACGTTTCCATCGTATTGCAGGTGCCGTAGCGCTGGGTCTTGGCGTTTACAGCGATAGCGATGGCCATATCGACGTCCGCCTCGTCATCAATATACACGTGGCAGACTCCATCCAGGTGCTTGATCACCGGCACGCGGGCATCTTTGCTGATGCGCTTGATCAAACTCTTGCCCCCCCGGGGGATGATGACATCCACAAACTCCGGCATGGTTATCAAGCGGCCCACGGCGTCGCGATCCGCTGTGGCGACTACCTGCACCGACGCAGTGGGCAGGCCTGCTGAGCTAAGCCCTGCCCTCAGGCAGGCTGCGATCGCCGTATTGGACTCCAACGATTCAGAGCCACCTCGCAATATCGCTGAGTTGCCCGATTTCAAACAAAGACTGGCTGCCTCAACGGTAACATTGGGGCGCGATTCATAGATAATACCGATCACACCAAGCGGTACTCGCATGCGCCCAACCTGAATACCACTCGGCATGCGCCGCATGTCCGCAATGCTACCCACCGGATCAGGTAGAGCTGCCACCTGAGCCAGGCCCTCCAACATGACGTCGATGCGCGCCGGAGTCAGCTCAAGCCGATCCAACAGCGGTGCGTCCAATCCTTTTTCGCGGCCCCGCTCAAGGTCTGCCGCATTCGCCTCGGTCACCTCATCCCGGGCGCTGTCCAGCGCGTCACGCACAGCGAGCAGCGCTCGATTGCGCACATCGGTTGAAGAGGCCGCCACAGCGCGGGCGGAAGATCGAGCTGCTGCACCCAGCTCGTTCATGTACTTGTCAATATCCATTGCCGGTCTGTCCGGTTACACGCCACAAGGTGCGATTATACCTGATCGGCGTCACCGATGTGCTAAGCTCGAATGCCACTGGATGACACAAAGACCCTATGGCAGCGCAACCCAATCTGGAATGTTTCTATGATTGTTCAAGCCCCTGGACATATTTTGCCTTCACCCGGCTGATACCACTTGCGGAACGACTGGATGTGGCGATTCGCTGGCGTCCGATTCTGGTGGGCGGCGTATTCAACGCAGTGAACAAGGAGGTTTACGCCGACCGCGAGAAAATGTTCAACGCTGAAAACAGCCGCCGCCTGAATTACTACCTCAAGGATCTTCAAGACTGGGCGAGACTTTGCAATCTCACTGTCGCTATGCCATCCGGTCACCCCATCAACGCCGTCAAGGCCATGCGGGGCGCTTTCTATGCACAGGAGCAAGACCGACTGGTGGCTTACTCTCGCGACGTGTTCGAAACGTACTGGAATAGCGATACACCCGATATCGCCAATGACGGGGTTCTCCGAGCCATATGCGACCGCGTTGGCCTCAACAGCGAGTCTTTTTTTCGCGCCATCAACGATCAGGAATACAAAGATCGACTGCGCACAAACACAGATGAGCTTATTCAACGCGGCGGCTATGGCTCGCCCACCCTGTTTATCAACGGTGACGACATGTACTTTGGCAATGACCGGCTGCCGCTGGTTGAGCACAGATTGAGCCAGTTGCTCTAGCCGTCTAGCCCGCAGTCACCCTGCGGACCGTCTCCCGAAAAATGGCTGAGAGACAGGGGCTGCATCAGTACAAACAAAAAAGCGGGCATAGAGCCCGCTTCCAGTCAGTGCGTAAGCCTCGTGCTACAGCCCGTCTGCATTTTCCGAGAGGTAGGATGCAACGCCATCGGGAGACGCATCCATTCCCTTGTCACCCTTCTGCCAACCTGCGGGACACACTTCACCATGCTCCTCGTGAAACTGCAAGGCTTCAACAAGGCGGATGAGCTCATCAATGTTACGGCCCAGAGGCAGGTCATTTACAAGCTGCGAGCGAACGTTTCCTTCGGTATCTATCAGGAAGGCGCCGCGGAATGCAACGCCACCTTCACTTTCGACGTCGTAGGCGCGGCAGATATCGTGATTGACGTCCGCTGCCATAGTGTATGTCACCGAGCCAATACCACCATCGTTCACGGAGGTATTACGCCAGGCGTTATGAGTGAACTGAGAGTCGATGGACACGGCGACTACTTCTACACCCAGTTCGCGGAACTTATCCATTCGGTGGTCCAGAGCAATCAGCTCTGAGGGGCAAACAAAGGTGAAGTCCAGCGGATAGAAAAAGATCAGGCCATACTTACCGGACATGGCCTCCGACCGCTTGTAGGAATCAACGATTTCTCCGGTACCGAGTACTGCCGCGACATCAAAATCCGGTGCTGGCTTGCCAACTAAAACGCCCATGTAACTTCCTCCTGTTGAAATTTATCGAACTCTGCTTTCTCTTGACGAGACAGCTTCAGCGAACCCAGATGATAGCGGCCGTTGCCACTGTAGGCTATTTAAATGTCTGTATAGCTTCGATAGGCAAACGCTATTACCTGCCATACGAGCTATCAGGCAGCGCCCTTGTCCTTGATCAGGGTCTGCAGCTCGCCGCTGTCAAACATCTCGGAAACGATGTCGCAGCCACCAATGAGCTCACCGTCTATCCAAAGTTGGGGAAAGGTGGGCCAGTTGGCGTATTCTGGGAGGGTGGCGCGAATATCCGGGTTGGACAGTATGTCCACGTAGGCGAAGCGCTCGCCGCAGGCCATCAGCACTTCTACGGTCCGCGCGGAGAAACCACACTGCGGCTGATTGGGAGAGCCCTTCATATACAGCAAAATCGTGTTACTGCTGATCTGGTCTTTGATTGTCTCGATTGTGTCCATCTTGCGTCCTGTCTTGGTACAGCCTCAGGTGGCCATTACAGCCAATTTTTCGGCCCCGTAGTCTACCCTATTCTTCCCGCAATTTGTCCACAATAGGTGTAAGGGGTTGATTCCACCGCCCGCACGCTCCAGCCCTCGCATACCCGCCTTAACGCAGTAACCAACACGTTGCCAATTTCGCCTCGCAGCGCTATCATTCTTCGTTTATCGGCAGCTCCAGCTGCCGTTTTGCGTTTTTAGGGAGGCCGAATCATGTCGGCGCTAATGCAAACCTATGCCAGGTTGCCCGTGACATTCAGTCATGGCGAGGGCGTCTACCTCTTCGATACCGAAGGGCGGCGCTACCTTGACGGCATCTCGGGCATCGGCGTCAACGCCTTGGGCCACGCTCACCCGGCGGTGACCGCCGCGATAACGCAGCAGGCCGACAAGCTGGTGCACAGCTCCAACCTGTACCGCATCAGCACACAGGAAACACTCGCCAACTCTCTCACCGAACTGGCTGGGATGGACAACGTTTTCTTCGGCAATTCCGGTGCTGAGGCAAACGAGGCTGCCATCAAGCTGGCTCGACTGCATGGCCATCACCAGGGCATCAAGCAGCCTGCGATCGTCGTGCTGGAGGGCGCCTTTCACGGCCGCACACTGGCCACCCTGAGCGCTACCGGTAATCGCAAGATTCAGGCCGGCTTTGAACCGCTGGTGGGAGGCTTTATCCGCGCCCCTGTTAACGACATAGAAGCGCTGAGCCAGATTGCCAACAACAACCCCGACGTAGTTGCTTTTTTGGCGGAACCCATACAGGGCGAGAGCGGCGTCAATGTGCTCGATACTGATTATCTGCTCGCGGCCCAGGACATTTGCGGCGCGAACAACTGGCTACTGATGCTGGACGAGGTACAAACCGGCAACGGCCGCACGGGAACCCCTTTTGCCTGCCAAGGGGTCGGGCTACAAGCCGATGTCATTACCACTGCCAAAGGTCTCGGCAACGGCGTGCCCATTGGGGCCTGCATGGCCCGGGGCCACGCCGCAAGCATACTGGGCGCAGGTCAACACGGCTCCACCTTCGGCGGCAACCCTCTGGCCTGCGCGGCAGGGCTTGCGGTGCTCGATACTATTGTCAAAGACTCACTTTGCGCTAACGCGGCGAACATGGGTGAGCTGATCAAAGATGTACTGCAAGCAGAGCTCAGGAGTAATCATCGGGTCAAGGATATACGTGGTCGCGGCCTGATGATCGGCATACAGTTGCACCGAGACTGTGGCGAACTGGTGGCACGAGGCCTCGATGCCGGCCTGCTGATAAACGTCGCCGGTGGCAACACGGTGCGCTTGTTGCCGCCGCTGGTCATTAATGAACAAGAAAGCCGCGAGTTGGCCATCGGCGTAGCCGCGCTGATTCGCAACTTCAACTGATTGGCAGACAAATACCTCCGGGAACTTAGCATGTCGGATACTCGACACTTTTTAACACTGCTGGATTTCAGCCCTCAGGAGTTGAAACAGTTACTCGCTCGGGCCGCGGAAATGAAACGGGACCACCGCGCGGGCAGTGATCTGCGGGATTTCCCCGGTGTCACCCTGGGGATGATATTTGCGAAGTCTTCCACCCGCACTCGGGTCTCATTTGAGGCGGGCATGACACAGCTGGGCGGCCACGCCCTCTTTCTTTCACCGGACGATACTCAGCTGGGACGAGGCGAACCCGTTGAAGACAGCGCCCGGGTGATTTCCGCCATGGTCGACATCGTCATGATTCGCACTTACGAGCACGATATCGTGGAACGCTTCGCCGCGCATTCCACCGTACCCGTTATCAATGGCCTGACCGATGATTTTCACCCCTGCCAGCTGCTCGCGGATATGCAAACCTGGTTCGAACACCGTGGCGATATCGCAGGCCGCAGCGTGTGCTGGGTAGGTGACGGAAACAACATGTGCCAGTCCTATATCAATGCGGCCCGCCAGTTCGATTTCGAACTACGCATTGCGTGCCCACCAACCTTTGAGCCTGACAAACAACTGCTCGACGCTAACCGCGACCGGGTGCACATCGAACACGATCCGACCGTCGCTGTCCGGGATGCCGACCTGGTCGTCACCGATGTGTGGGCGTCTATGGGCCAGGAAAACGAACAAACGAGGCGCGCCACGCTGTTTGCACCCTACCAGGTTAATGCGGAACTGATGAGCCACGCCGCCGGCGACGCACTCTACATGCACTGTCTGCCCGCCCACCGAGGCGAGGAAATCAGTGCAGAACTGATGGATTCTCCCGACACTGTGATCTGGGATGAGGCAGAGAACCGCCTGCACGCGCAGAAAGCGCTGATGGAAGCGTTGCTTCTCGCCAAGCGCCACTGACTAGAGCGTCAAACAGACACGGGCTGAATGGACCCGGCAGCCCTGCGCTCCTCTGAGGAACACATCATTCACTCGCGTAACGCTGCTGTAGCAGACCCATATGTCAAATGCTGGCAGGTTATCCGCAGCCGTTCGCCGGGAGCGGGATAAATTGAAATACCTTTCAGCTATATGCAGAATATTTTTTATAAAAATTAAATTTTTCGCCGGCCGCAGCGCATCACTCTCATGCCTCTGTTGCGTCATCCGCGCAAATAAAGGGCTCTCGGGTTAGCATGTGCAGACTCACCCTACTTTCAACAAGTTATCCACAAAATAAACCCAGCCTCATACCCTTGCATTGGACGCGAACCCGCATTATGTTGTACTTGAGTGAAGCATATACCCCTACATATTGGGTATAGCGGCTAAAAAACGAACAAAAAATACACTACGATTAGCCGTCGAAGCAGGGATACCCTCCCGACAACCACCTCGCGGGTCTTGCACCAGCGCTTGTTGTGTCGCGGAATCAGGACCTTTGCCAAGCGGATAACTAACAACAAACGCCGGCACTTCGGAGACCATATGCAGACAGATACCACCCCCGGCGGCACTGCCGCTGAAGCGACCACCCCAGCTCATCAGGCCGGCGTCAGCAGCGCAATCGCCGCAACCGCGCCCGGACAACTGCGCGTAATCAAACGCAACGGCACAGTGGTGCCCTTCGAAGCCAGCAAAATCTCAGTGGCCATCACCAAGGCATTTCTCGCGGTAGAAGGCGGCACCGCAGCGGCCTCCAGCCGTATTCACGAGACAGTCGCCCAACTGACCGACATGGTGGAGGCAACCTTTATGCGCCGTATGCCATCCGGCGGCACCATTCACATGGAGGATATTCAGGACCAGGTAGAACTGGCCCTGATGCGTTCCGGCGAGCACAAGGTCGCGCGGGATTACGTTATCTACCGAGAGCAGCAGGCGCAAAAGCGCGCGGCCAAGCTGGCCCTACCTCCCGCCATCCAGCAAGTGGCCAACAGCATCTCTGTCGTTCAGGCAGACGGCAGCAAGGCCCCGCTGGACATCGACAGACTGCATACGATCGTGAGCGAGGCCTGCTTTGAGTTGTCAGACGTCAGCGAAGCAGAAATCCTCGACGAGGCCCTGAAGAACCTCTACGACGGGGTAAGCCAGGCGGAGCTCAGCACCTCATTGGTTATTACCGCGCGAACCCTCATCGAGCAGGAACCCAATTACACGTTTGTCGCCGCTCGCCTGTTGTGCGACAACCTGCGCAGCGAGGCCCTGAATTTCCTTGGCATCGCAGACAGCGCAACCCAGCACGACATGACCGCACTGTACGCTACAGCACTGCCCGCCTACATCGATAAAGGTATAGAACTTGAATTAGTGGCGCCGACACTGCGGGAGTTCGACCTGCAACGCCTGGGCGAAGCCCTGTTGCCTGAGCGCGATCTGCAGTTCACCTATCTTGGGTTGCAGACCCTGTACGACCGCTATTTCATTCACAGCGACGACACCCGCATCGAACTGCCGCAGATTTTCTTCATGCGCGTTGCCATGGGCCTCGCCGTGGAAGAACCGGATAAGAACGCACGGGCCATTGAGTTCTACGAGTTGCTGTCGTCCTTCGACTACATGAGCTCCACCCCGACCCTGTTTAATGCCGGCACCCTGCGTCCGCAATTGTCATCCTGCTACCTCACCACTGTACCGGACGACCTGCACGGCATTTACGGAGCCATCCAGGACAATGCCATGCTCTCCAAGTTTGCTGGAGGCCTCGGTAATGACTGGACACCGGTGAGAGCATTGGGAGCCTATATTAAAGGCACCAATGGTAAATCGCAGGGCGTCGTGCCCTTCCTCAAGGTGGTCAACGATACCGCCGTAGCCGTAAACCAGGGCGGCAAGCGCAAAGGCGCCGTGTGCGCCTACCTGGAAACCTGGCATCTGGACATCGAGGAGTTCGTGGAGTTGCGCAAGAACACCGGTGACGACCGCCGCCGCACCCATGATATGAACACCGCCAACTGGATTCCTGACCTGTTTATGAAACGGGTTTTTGAAGACGGTGACTGGACTCTGTTTTCGCCAAATGATGCTCCTGATCTGCACGACCTTTGCGGCACGGCTTTCGAGACGCGTTATAACGAATACGAGGCCATGACACGCGACGGCAGCATGAAACTTTACAAGACAGTGAAGGCCCAGAATCTGTGGCGAAAAATGTTGGGCATGTTGTTTGAAACCGGGCATCCCTGGATGACCTTCAAGGACCCGTGCAACCTGCGATCACCGCAGCAACACGTGGGCGTAGTGCACTCCTCAAACCTGTGCACCGAGATCACCCTGAATACCAACAAGGACGAAATCGCGGTCTGCAACCTGGGCTCCGTCAACCTGCCCCAGCACATCGACGAAAACGGCCTTAATCTGGAGAAATTACAAAAGACCGTGCGCACCGCAGTGCGCATGCTCGACAACGTCGTCGACATCAACTATTACTCCGTGCCTCAGGCAAAAAATTCCAACCTGCTGCATCGCCCAGTAGGCCTTGGCCTAATGGGGTTCCAGGATGCCCTGTACAAGCAGCACATAGCCTACGGCTCAGGGGGAGCGGTCGAATTCGCCGATCGCTCAATGGAAGCCATCAGCTACTACGCCATCCAGTCCTCCAGCGAGCTCGCGGAAGAACGGGGTGCCTACTCCAGCTACGAGGGCTCACTTTGGAGCCAGGGCATCTTCCCGCTGGACTCGCTGAACAAATTGATCGCCGAACGCGGCGAGCAATACATTCAGGTAGACAAGTCTCATACCCTGGACTGGGATAGCTTGCGTGACATGGTGAAAGCCCGCGGCATGCGCAACTCCAATGTGATGGCCATTGCACCAACAGCCACAATCGCCAATATCACCGGTGTATCGCAGTCTATCGAACCCACCTACCAGAATTTATACGTGAAATCGAACCTTTCGGGAGAATTCACCGTAGTTAATCCTTACCTGGTAAATGATTTGAAAGCCAAAGGACTGTGGGATTCTGTCATGGTTAACGACCTCAAGTACTACGACGGCAGCGTGCAGTCGATCGACCGGATACCGGAAGAGCTGAAGGCTATCTACGCTAACGCCTTTGAGGTCGAGCCGCGCTGGCTGGTGGAATCTGCCAGCCGTCGACAGAAGTGGATTGACCAGGCGCAATCGCTAAACCTTTACATCAACAATGCCAGCGGCAAGAAACTGGATATCACTTACCGCATGGCTTGGCTGTGCGGACTGAAAACCACCTACTACCTGCGCTCACTGGCGGCAACCGGTACCGAGAAATCTACCATCGACACCGGCACGTTGAACGCGGTGTCCAGTGACAGTGAAACCGAAAGCGGCCCGGCAGCGGTGCCCGCGGCCTGCTCGCTGGACGATCCAGATTGTGAGGCCTGCCAATAAGCAAGTCTCTGAACATGACATAAACAGCACCAGTAATGGCAAACAGGAAGCAAGACACATGTTGAGTTGGGATGATTACCATACAGACGAAGCAATACCGACAAGCACCTCGGCCCCGATGCAGAACACGGCCGAAGTAATTGCTGCGCCGAAGGCGGCAGCATCTGCGGCAACCAGGGCGGAACCTACCCCCGCCGCGGCGAAGCCCTCGGTGGTAGTCGACATACCCGAACCGGTTGAGACGGTTGTCGAGACAGCGAAAAGCGAGCCCAGCTTGGCGAGAAGGTCGTCAGAAGCGCTGGATGATCTCGATGTCGCGCCCGGCCTCGAAGAGCTGGAGATGGGTGCCGCCCGCTTAACGGTGGACGAAAAGGCAATGATCAACTGTCGTGCCGACCTGAACCAGCTCGTGCCCTTCAAGTATGACTGGGCATGGCAGAAATATATTGATGGTTGCGCCAATCACTGGATGCCACAGGAGGTCAATATGACCGCGGATGTGGCCACCTGGAAAAACCCCGAGGGCCTCACAGATGACGAGCGCCGCATCGTCATGCGCAACCTGGGCTACTTCTCTACCGCTGACTCCCTGGTAGCAAACAACCTGGTGCTGGCTATTTATCGCCTGATCACTAACCCGGAGTGCCGGCAGTATCTGTTGCGTCAGGCCTTCGAGGAAGCCATTCATACTCACGCTTACCAGTACTGCATTGAGTCGCTGGGCATGGACGAGGGTGAGGTATTTAATATGTACCGGGAAGTCCCCTCCGTCGCCCGCAAAGCGGCCTGGAGCCTGAGCCATACCCACTCCCTGTCGGATCCAAACTTTAAAACCGGTACGCAAGAGGCAGATCAGGAACTACTGCGTAACCTGGTAGGCTTTTACGCCGTTACCGAGGGTATCTTCTTTTATTGCGGCTTCACCCAGATTCTCTCCATGGGCCGTCGTAACAAAATGACCGGAGTGGCAGAACAGTTCCAGTACATCCTGCGGGATGAATCCATGCACCTCAACTTCGGAATTGACGTAATCAATCAAATAAAGCTGGAGAACCCCCATCTGTGGACAACCGAGTTCCAGGAAGAGGCTGTGCAGATGATCCTTGAAGGCACACAACTGGAAATCGAATACGCCCGCGACACCATGCCGACCGGTGTACTGGGTATGAATGCTGCGATGATGGAGGAGTACCTGCACTTCATCGCGAACCGACGCCTTTCTCAACTGGGGCTGCCGGAGCAATACGCAGGCGCGCAAAATCCTTTCCCATGGATGTCGGAAATTATGGATCTGCGCAAGGAGAAAAACTTTTTCGAAACACGGGTGATCGAGTACCAGACAGGCGGCGCCCTGACCTGGGACTAAACGCAACGGGGCCGCGCGACCAGGCGGCCTTAAAATTACTGATTATGCTGAGAAATAAATCCCTAAAAAGACCCAAGAGGACTCTCACATGGCTACTAGCGATAAGGACCCGTCGGAAACAGAAACCATCCTCATGGCACTGGACCAGATCAGCCAGACCATTGATGTGATGAACAGTGTAGTCGGCCGTCTGCGTAACTACATGAACGAGCAACAGGCCGCCGCGGCAGAAAAACAACCTGAGCTGCACGCAGAATTACAGGCTGACCGCACACTCCACTAGGGTAGATCGGCATACACTGGCCAATCCGGGGAGCGCGCCAGAATAATACACCACAGTCGCCACGCGACGGCGTTCGCACCTCTCCAAGGATGGCCTAGTCATGGCGGCGAACAGTTCCACAACTAACCCATCTGGTCTCACGCACTCGCCTGGCTTGCCACTGGAGCAGCGGATAACTTATGAATCCCAGGCTCAAACATAACCTGATACTCCTGGTCTGCCTGGGCCTGCTCTTTTGTGTACCCATTGTCGGCAAAACATGGTCAGCCCACGGCATGGCCCCTGCCCTGGGAACTGCGATACTGGTAGTAATTTCCACCCTTTTGGGGCCGCTGGCTTTCCTTGTGGGAAGCATGGTCGATACCGGGTTCGTCAATACCACCCATCTCACTACCAGCAAGGAACTCGCGCTTCTACTGGGCACCGGCACCCTGCTGTTTCTGGGCTGGATTTACTCGCTCTTCCATCGCTCTGCACGCCCCACTATCGTATTTTTACTCGTCACGAGCTGGGCACTCCTCGGTGTATCCTTTTGCATCGTCATTGTGTTCACACACACTACCTAAGCACCACCTGCCCTCACACCGGGGACACGACTGAGACAAGGATGCCTTCATGCTGATTAGACGCTACCAACACATTGATCGCCGCCCACTGATCGACCTGTGGACCCAGGTGTTTAACGACCAACAACCCCACAACTCGCCCGCACGGATGATTGATGCCAAACTGGCCGTCGACGATCTCATCTTTTTGGCACTACCGGACAAGCAGGTCGTCGGTGGATGCATGGCAGGCTAAGATGGACACAGGGGCTGGCTTTATGCTGTTGCCGTACTATCACAACACCGGCGCAATGGCACCGGGGCCGCGCTGGTGAAAGAGACTATCGCGGCTCTCAAATCGCTGGGTTGTATCAAGGTCAATTTACAGATACGTTCCCATAACAGGCAGGTAGCCGACTTCTATCAGTCTCTGGGTTTTAACATTGAGGATCGTCTGAGCATGGGCACCCTTATCACATGAATTGGCTCAAAGCCTATTCCGAACAAGCATGAAGCGATTCATCCTGTGGGACAACGACGGCGTTCTGGTCGATACTGAACACTGGTATTTCACCGCAACACAGCGCGCACTGGCCGAAATCAACTTCACCCTCGAGAAAAAAACGTATCTGGAGCGCATGGTTCAGGGCGCCTCCAGCTGGGAGCTCGCCATTGAGCAGGGCATTGACAAGGGGCTGGCCGAAGCTCAACGCACACGACGCGATGCCTACTACCAGGAGTATCTGGCACGGGAGAATATCGAAATTCCGGGTGTAGAGACAGTGCTCGCAACCCTGGCAAAAACACACCAGATGGCAATCATCACCACCTCAAGGCGGCCAGATTTTAACCTTGTACACCAGCGCCGCAACATAACGCACTACATGGATTTTGTGTTGGCCAGAGAAGACTACAAAAAGTCCAAGCCAGACCCTGAGCCCTATCTTGCCGGACTTGAGCGATTCGATGCGCATCCACAGGAGTGTCTGGTTGTTGAAGATTCCCAGCGAGGTTTACAGGCGGCCATCGCCGCCGGGATCGACTGCGCGATCGTGCACAACGCATTTACCGCCGGCCAAAATTTCAGCGGCGCACGGTACCGAATTACATCACTTGCTGAACTACCCGGGGTTCTCTCGGCCTAATCAGAACCGGCTTCCAGCAGGTTGCCGTGGCACTGCAGATCCCTATCAATTGCAAGCCAGGGCAAGCCGAGGCCCCCCAGCCATTCGAGACCCTGTGGCGCGGGTTTCAGCATGGCGACGGAGGCCGCACTGCCCGCCACAAGACATTGCTCTGCCAAAACACTCACCGCTACCAGGCCACCCACCGGCCAGCCTGTGGTCGGATTGAGGATATGACCATATCGCACACCGTCAATCTCCATGCAGCGCTCGTAGTCTCCGCTACTGGCTAATCCGCCCCGGGGCAAGATAACAGTGGCGGCAGCGCTGTCTCGTGCCCTTGGGTGCCGGATGCCTATCGGCCAGCCCGCTCCTTGCAGAGGAGCGCCTGCTGCCGCCATATCACCGGCGAGATCCACAAGCGCGCACTGGACACCGCTGCGCTGCAACTGCGCGGCGGCGCTATCTGCAGCGTACTCCTTAACACAGCCACCGAAATCCAGCTCCATACCCTCTATCGGCAAACAGACACCTCGTTCGTCCCACTCCACTTTGTCCCAGCCAACTAACGGCAGGATCGCATCGATCTCTGACTGTTCAGGCAGTCGCCCGGAGCGGAAGTCCCATGCTCGACGAAGCACACCGGAGGTAAGATCAAAGAGTCCGCCACTCTCGCGCCAGACAGTGGTGGCGTAATGAAGTAAGCCCGCCGTCTCTGCGTCAATGGTAACAACCTGACCGGTGCCGGCGGCGAGGTTTATGCGGCTTGTTAGCGAGTCATCGAGGTACCGGCTGTACTTGCGCTCAAGACGTTCTACCTCAGCGACGGCCGCCGTAACCGCAACGTCTGCAAGCCCGACATCGTCAACCTCCATGCGAAAACGGGCAGGACCGCCCATCGCCTTGAAGCTGTGATCGACTCGCTGCACCACAGCGCGCTTACTTGAAAATGTAGTTCAGGCCTATGCCATAGCGCCAAAAATCTACGAGGCCAGGAGACTCTTCACCGCTGAACACGCCCCAACTTTCGTCCGTCCGGTAGCGCTCCGCGTCCACGGAAACTTCCCAGTTCTGGATTTTGCGACTCGCGCGCAGGCCATAGGAAAATGCACCGAAGGCAGAGAGGCGGTAATCATCGGAAAAGTAACGCTGATCTTGTTGTGCAAGATTGTTAAAAAATTCTGCTTCATGCTGCGTGTAATACCGAATGAAAGGGGTATACGTCACCGCGGGCGAATAATCCCAGACCCAGGCTACGTCCAGCGTATGGGATTGCACATCCCAATCATCGTTAAAGTACCGATAATCCACGTGCAGGGCAGAGTTTTGCTCTTCAAAATAGCGCCTGTAGCCCCCACTGGCGACCCACTCCTTGCGCTCATTCGGACGGGAATCGCGAAATTTATAAGGGTCGGTAAGAAAACCGTCGCGATAGGTATAACTGAGACCAAAGCGCACGATCGCGCGCTTACTGACAATGCGCGTAACGCCCGCCCACGCTGAGTAAATATCTTTGCTTGCGCTGGTGGTATTCGTGGGCACGGCGCCCTGTGTGGGATCTATATGGTCATCCGAGTAACTGATTGCACCACTGTAAGTAGTCATGCCATCAGCACTGTTAAAGGCCCCGTCAAAAGCGGCGGCCTTGGATTCGTAGTCATCCTCGTCGGAATAGGTGAGGCTGAGGCCGCTATTGCCTCGATCAAAATAGTAACGCGTAGTGACGCTCACCTCCGTACGGTTGTCCTCGATACTGGCGCCACTCATGATGACCTTGGGATCACCGCTGGCACTCTCGCCAACGAACCAGGGCGACGCTCCGCTCATATCTTCCCAAGCGACATCCACAGCCA
This sequence comes from Halieaceae bacterium, assembly GCA_024224435.1. GTDB lineage: Bacteria > Pseudomonadota > Gammaproteobacteria > Pseudomonadales > Halieaceae > Marimicrobium. The sequence continues at coordinate 9,121 of JAAENL010000052.1, read as the reverse complement.
CTGACCAGTCATCCAACACAGGGGCCAACAAGTGAAACTGTGCAACATCAATATCAAAGCGTTGCCTGGTTGAGTCAGTAAAGCCAAAGGCCTTCTTCGCAGTGATGTCATCCTCTTTGTACTTGGAATACTGCATACCCGCTTCGGCGAATTCGGGTGGAGCATCTGCCTGCGCACCTTGATACGCAGGCAGCAGCAGCGCGCTGGACGTCAGCGCCATTAGCGCCGGGTTGCGGTCGTTCTTATTAGTAGCCATCAGTTACACCCGCAACCGCCACCAGCGGCTCCTGCGCCGCCAGAGGAGGCCTCTTTGCTGGCGTAGATCTGGCTGCGCAGCCGCGCGTCCATGATGTTGGGTGTCCATTGCATGTCCTTCTTGGCGAGCAAGCCCCGCTCCCAGGGTTGTACGGTTTCACAACCGCACAGCAGCACAAGCACAAGACCAGCTACCGCAGTTTTGACCGTCATTTTTCTTCCCCCAACAGCGTCACTATCTTCGCGCGCAGTTTCTCTCCATCGCTTTTACGGTAACCCTGATGTACATCGCGCACCACGCCGTCCCTGTCAATGAGGTACCCCGTAGGCATACCAAGCACGCCATAAGCTGCAGGGGTTAGGCCCTTTCCATCATGGACCACCGGGTAAGTGACGGGCACCTCCTCAAGAAAGGCTCTGGCGTCAGCTACCTGCTCATCGACACTGATCGCCAGGACCTCGAAGCCTCTTTCGCCCAGATCATCGCGCAATTGCTGAAGCTGGGGAAAGGACACTCGGCAGGGGCCACACCAGGCCGCCCAGAAATCGACGTAAACAACCTTTCCCCGCAGGGAAGACAGGCTGATCGTCTCCTCGCCAACAACCGCAGGCAGGCTCAATTCTGGCGCCATCTCTCCGACAACAGCGGCAGCCTGCAACTGCAACGGCAGAAAAAGGCAAACCGCTATTAGCACGTGTTTCATCATCGCAATCATTCCTCAATCAAAAAAGACAGGCACTTCCAAGCGGTGCCGCCGTGATGCTGTAGAAACCCTGATCCACAATTTTTTCCAGACCGGCTGATCGGCATCCGACAACACGGTACCCGACCAGAACAAACAGTTGAGGCTGCACGCACGTCAGAATTCGGGAACAGGGCACCATAGAGAGGCATCTATCAGACATTTCTCAACTTTTGTCTTATTGCTGAGCAAACTATCACATTCTTACGGTAGCGTCAGCCTGCCGCTGAACGTCAAAGATCACACCTACGCATCTATCGATTCATTGGAGGCAGGCACCGCGCGACGAAAATACGTCTCGGCCATCAGAGCCACGTCACGGGTTCCCGGGAGTTTCGGGACCTTTTCCTGCGTTTCGCATATTGTCGGTAAGAATACGGAGTTAATCGACTATATCAAGAGTGTTGCTGGACCCTTATAGGTCGTCACCAATCGACAGGGGGCACTATCAACATCAAACCTAGACACATCGCATGATGACAGCCAGCTCAACAATAGCGTTAGGCGCAATGGTTGTTAGCCGCTATAATGCCGCGATGTCTCCAACCCAGCCAACCAGATACCGCGTATTAACAGCGTTTGCCTCCCTGGCTTTACTGCTGCGGGTATTGATTCCTGTTGGTTTCATGCCGTCCGGCATCAGCGGGGGCTGGTATCTGGAGCTCTGTCCGGACGGCATGCCAGAACACGTTATGGTCGCGCTCTATGGCGAGCACCATGCCCACCACGGGGCAGCCAGTGACAACCTGTTCTTCGAGTGTGACTACGGCAACGGCGCCGCTGGCGCATTCGCGTTTGGTTGCGAGCATAACAACTCGTTTATTGTGCCGCTGGCCGGCCTACTTTCATCGTTCGATTCGATAAAACTCCCCACTGCGCGTTTATCCGGATTCCAGTCACGCGCCCCGCCCTCCGTTGTGCACTATCCAGCCAATCTGACATAACGTACATACAACGGAGTCACATGATGAAATACCGCTTCACCGCTTGCGCGGTAATGCTCGTCGCCTGCGCGACGGCAAATGCCGAGCTAAGGCCGGACACACACGCACCCATTACGATCATGGGTGACCACATACACAAGCAGGGGGAACTGATGTTCTCCTATCGCTACATGCATATGTCGATGAAAGACAACCGGGACAGCACATCCCGAATATCGCCAGAAGAAATCGTAACAACGGTGCCCAATCGTTTTGCCAACCCACCGATGATGCCCCCAACGCTGCGGGTCGTGCCCACCAAGATGACGATGGACATGCACATGTTGGGAGTCATGTACGCCCCCACCGACCGCCTCACCCTCATGGGTATGGCCAACTACCAAACAAAGGACATGACACACATTACGTTCGCAGGGCCCATGGGCACTGAGCGTTTGGGAAAATTTAAAACCAGCACAGAGGGTTTTGGAGACACCTCGGTCTCCGCAATGTATGGCCTGTCTCCTGCCGGCGCCGGACATCAGTGGCACGCCACTTTCGGTGTATCGCTTCCAACGGGCAGCCAAGATGAGGATGGGCGTGTACTCACCCCTAAAAATACTCAGCCAAAGATTCGATTGCCCTATCCGATGCAACTTGGCAGCGGCACCTACGACCTGATTACGGGCCTCACCTATGCATCGACAGCCGCGGCCTGGGGCTGGGGATCACAACTGGGAGCGGTGACACGGCTGGGCGATAATGACGAGGGATACACACTGGGTAACGAATACCACCTCAAAAGCTGGCTCAGTTATCTGGTATCCAACTCCATCAGTATCTCTGGCCGCATCGGCATGTACGACCGGGGCAACATCGATGGCATTGATTCGCGCATTATGGCTCCCGTGCAAACCGCAGACCCAAGTCTGCAGGGTGGTCAGCGTATCGATCTGGGACTGGGAATGAATATGCTGCTGCCCGCCAAAGGGCACCGGCTCGCGCTTGAGGCCAGTGTCCCCGTCTATCAGAATCTGAACGGCCCTCAGCTTGAAGTCGACTGGACCCTAGCCATCGGCTGGCAATATTCGCCCTAGCGGCTTACGCCTTAACACCGGTGGTGCGCGCACGAAGAGCCACCGGTGTTGTTTCCAGCCTCCTAACCCTACACTTCCGCCGTCGAGTACTGGATAATCGAGGGATGAATAGACGCACTGCAGCAGAACTCAACCGGCGCATGCTGGAGAACCTGAAGGCAAACCGCACGGACCTCGCGTCGCGAGAGATTAAAATTCCTGCCGAATCATTCCAATCTCTAGAACAGCTCGCGCGGGAGCGCGTATCGCTATTTATTAACACCCCGCAACCCGTAGCCTTCGCTGGTGAACTAACGGCACCCAACAGTTATCTCACTCTGGATATCCTGGACACACCCGTGCTGCTGACTCGCGATGAGGGCGGCGCGCTTCACGCCTTTATCAATGCCTGCGCTCACCGAGGGGCACCCGTTGCCAGTGGCAGCGGCCATGCGCGCGCGCTGGTGTGTCCGTTCCACGGCTGGTCCTTTACCACAGCAGGCAGGCTACGCGGCAGACCAGCGGACGCCTGCTTCGACGCCGCCACGCCCGACACAGACCTGCACCCCCTGCCCGTTTGCGCACGTTTCGGTATCGTGGTGGTCGGGCTGGGCCCGGCAATAACACAGACACAGGTGGACAACAGCTTGCTGGAGATCGCTGAAGACCTCGATGCACTGGGACTGGCAAACTTCAGGGTTCTCGACCGCCGAGAATACCGCGTGGCGGCAAACTGGAAGCTGGTCAACGATCTCAGCCTGGAGAGCTATCACTTCGCTGCCCTACACCGGGACAGCGTAGCGCAAATGTTGTCTCCCAGCGCGGTGTTCGACACGTTCGAGCGCCACAGTCGGTGGGCCTTCCCGCTGAAATCGATAGAAGGCCTGACGGAGATGCCTGAAGAAGAGTGGCCCGAGTCTCTGCAGGGCTCGTGCACCTACACGTTGTATCCCGGCGTAATGTTACTGATCAACGCACTAGGCGCCCAGATGATCCGCGCCGAACCGGGGGCTCACCCTGGTGAATCAGTGGTGAGTTACATCGGTATGCATGATCCGCAGAGCGACCCGCAAGCGGCGCGGCAAGCCTATGAATTTGGCGGCGACGTATTTGCCCAGGAGGATTTGCCCATGGCCGAGGCCTGCCAGCGCGGCATTGGTGCCAGTCATCGAGACCTTCCACTGGGTAGGAACGAACCCCTCCTGCAGTTTTGGCATCAACTATGGGACAAGGCGAGCAACTAGACTCAGCCCAGTTGGCGCCGAAAGGGCGGCAGAGAATCGAGAATAGCGCGCCCATAGCGACGCGTCAGGATGCGTCGATCCATCAACGTAATTCTGCCGCTGTCCTCCTCGGTGCGAAGCAGACGCCCGCTGGCCTGCACCAGTCGCAGAGCGGCATCCGGCACACTGATCTCCATAAAGGGATTGCGCCCCTGATCTTCTACCCACTCCGCAAGAGCCGCCTCCAGCGGACTGTCCGGGACCGCAAAGGGAATTTTCGCAATGACGACGTGCCGGCAGTAGTCGCCGGGCAAGTCGACTCCTTCGGCAAAACTGGCCAGCCCAAAAACGACACTGCCACTGCCCGCATCGATGGCGGCGCGATGCCGACGCAGCAGTTCCTGCTTGCTGTAATCCCCCTGCATTAACACGCGACCATCCAGCTCACTGCCCAGCCCCTCATAGACCTCGTGCATCTGACGACGCGATGAGAAAAGCACAAGACTGCCCTCGTCCTCCGCCAGGATCTCCGGCAACTGCGCGATGAGAGCCCCGGTATGCGCCGCTGCATCTCCCGGATCACAGTCCATCGCTGGCACCGCGAAAACTGCCTGATCGTAATTGAATGGACTGCTCACCACTTTATAGATCGCATCCGGTGGCGCACCCGAGTGCAACATAAAGCGGTCAAAGGAATTCAGTGCCGTCATAGTCGCGGAAGTCACCACCACGCCACCGGCCCTGGACCATAAGTACTCCTGCAAAATATCAGATGCCAACACCGGGCTGCAGCGCATCTCAAAGCCCCCCTGCCCCGCGCCGGTCAGCAGAGTAATCCAGCGAGCTCTTGGTGGGTTCTCATCTTCGCCGCTCACGGCATAGTCCTGCCATAACGCCAGCGCGCCCTGCGCACGGCTGAGCATGCCTCCGATATTGATATGCCATGTCTCAATATCCGCCTTGTCGAGACCGGCATGATCATCATCAATCGCTTCTTCCAATAGCGATTCCAGACGCGAAAGACCGCTGTCCAACTTCTGCAAGTGTCCCGCCAACGCTAGCGCCACGGCGACAAGATCCTCCGGCACACGGCCTCGCTCGAGACGCACTTGCTGCTCCTCTGAGCCCCTTTCCGGAGCCGCCTCGTCAAACAGAACGGTCAGTGTCTGCTCAGCCACCTCCAACGCTGCGCTGGTATCTGCCATTTCAGCGGGGAGGGTCTTTAAGAGTGCCTTCATACCAACCAGGCCGGACAAAGCTGGAGCCGCGTTAAGCAGTGACTTGCTGCTGTCTTCCAACCAGGCAATTGTCGAATGCAGTCGGCAGAAGCTGGCGAAGTGTGAAAGGGCTTTGTCAGGCAGGTGGTGTCCCTCGTCAAAAATATAAATACTCTCCTCAGGCGGCGGCAGGATCGCGCCACCGCCCAGGGCCAGATCTGACAGGACCAAATCGTGATTCGTGACAATAATATCAGCGCTTTGCAATTCGTCCCGCGCCCGAAAAAAACTGCACTGGTTGATATGAGAGCAGCGCCTGCCACTGCACTGGCTATGATCCGTCGTCACGCCGTACCAGACCGGCTCTGCAATACTCTCCGGCCAGTTGTCACGGTCTCCATCCCACTGACCGCGGCCCAGCGCATCAAGCATGCCTTCATAGACAGGCACAGCCTCGGCAGTAGCCGGGGCACCCATTTCATCCGGATACAACGGAATGACCGAAGAAGCGCCCTGGCCTTCCGCGATATGCCGGTCGAGTTTAGAGAGACACACATAACGTCTACGACCTTTTGCCAACGCATAAGTGAAATCCATGCCACTGCTGCTCAGGATGTCAGGGAGATCCTTGTTAACAAACTGTTCCTGCAGGGCCACCGTGGCAGTAGCCACGACCAGTCGTTTGTCCCGAGCCTGTGCGACAGGAATGGCGGAGACAGAATAGGCTATAGTTTTTCCGGTGCCGGTTCCGGCCTCGATAACACAAACGGGCGGCAGGTCACTACCCACCGCGCCGGGCCCGGGAATACGGCCCAGCGCGTTGGCAATTTCTGCGATCATCTGGCGCTGGCCCCAGCGCGGCGTCAGCGACCGGCTTTCCACGATGGCACTGTAGGCCTCGCGAATGCTGTCCTTGATCGCGTCGCTCAACAAGGTCAATTAATTACCGGTAAGGGCCAGTTTACTGGCCACCGCGTTGGCATAAATACCAAGGGCATAGGGTTGATGAGCGCGCGGAAGAGCATCCATTCGCGCCTGAAACTCTTCTTCGCTGCAATCACCACCCTCAAAGTTCAGGTTATCGGGTACCGCCGCATCAGTGCCGTGCAGCCGCCGGTAGGCATAGAGGTTCGTTGGGTGCAGACAGTACTCACTGATGATTTGCCGATCCAGTTCTGTGGCCACCGCCTCCGGCGAATCGAGTCCCGCTCCGAGGGGCTTGCCAAAGGATACGTGAACGCGCCCCTTATTCCCGGCGATGCCGCGAGCGATGGAGGCGACATCCTCCTGCTCACCTTTGTTGTACATACCGTGTGTCGCCACCTCATACAGCTCGTTAGCTTTCGAGGCATCACAGGGGTCCAGTTCATAGGAGATCGCCACGGGCACAATACGCAGACTTTGGATGTGCTCGGCGAAGCTCTGTGTGCGCTTGTTGCGACTCATGGACAGCATTTTAATGATTACGGGCTCCGAACGATCCACCCCGTCCTTGGCACGACCCTCTCGTTGCGCAATCCACACCGGCGCTTGCTCCTCGGTAATCGAGTGCTGTATGTACCGCGACAAGTTTTTCGAGGCGGCCAGCAATTCCCGGGGCCCGCTCACCGAGCGTTTGACGATAAAACTCTTGTTGAGGCGCATTAGATCAGACACCCACGGCGTAGTGAGCAAATTGTCACCGATCGCAATACGGACCGTCTCGCGACCCCTGCTATGCAGCACGTAATTAGTGAATGCCGGATCCATGGCGATATCTCGATGATTGCTGATAAAGAGATGGGCCTCTCCCGGTTCGAGCGACTCCAGCCCGGACACCGTCAAGCCCCCGGTAGTGCTCTCGATCATGCGGGCCATATAGCCTTCAATGACGGTCTGCATGCCGCGCACATCTGACACAAAACGGACTTCGCGCCCCAATTTAAAACGAACGAGGGGGCGCACGAGGGCGGGAAAGGCTTTCGCCCAGCCCCCCAGTCGGTAGGCCCCCAGCGTATCGAGGAATGCCGGGGTACCGAGCAGGCGCGCAAGGACGACCGCCACCTCGTCATCGTTGTAGGGGCGAATATCTGCAAACGGGTCGGTCAAACCGGCAATCTCATGGGTAGTGGGCGCCCACCTTAGCGAAAATCAGTGCACTAGTCATCCAGCAGATAGGGCCGGCGGCGCGCACAGGCAAGACCACGGGGCGTTCTCGAACACGATTCCACTGAGACAGCCGCATAAGCTACTCTTGTTACCTATCAGCACATTAAATATCGTTAACACTGGCGCTGGTCAAACCAAAAAAATAAAAATTTTATCAACAAAAACAATATTTTAACTATACTCGCAGTCTCACCCTGGATCAGCAATGTTACCTTACTACCCAGAAATTACGAATTAGTAACCCTATATCGCGTACAGCCCTTTATACTGTCGCCTCAGCGACTCGGATGGTCCGAGGGCGCTCACAACCCGAGACCTACCGAGGTATACCCATGAAGTTCGTGAAACTCGCTGCAGCCACAGCACTCATCGCCGCGTCCGCCACTACGCTGGCAGCCCGCCCCACCAGTATCGTTTTTGACTCCAACTCTGCTGACAGCGAAGGCAACGCCTACGCCAAATACATTGTGAAGTGCTCCAACGGCAAGAAGGCCGAGTTGACTGCATGGAATAACCGCAAGAAATGGTGCGTTGGCGACGCGTCAAGCGACACCTGCGAAAAGAAACAGATCAACGCCGCCAAGGGCGCATGCAAGGCGCGCTAGCACCCTGTCATCCCGAGGCGCTGCACTGCGGCGCCTCGGCAACTCCACCCCGCCATTGCGTATCCCATCGCCCGGCCAATGCTTTGCTTGATCCGGACGCTCTTGTCTTCTGCCATCAATCCAGATAGCGCTCCCTGAGTCGCTCGATGTCCTCCAAACCTACACCCAGAGCATGCTCCAGGTATGCCTCAACATTGGGGTAGTTGCACTCGATAACCTGCAGCGCGCGGGAGAGATAGTCCTCGTGGACCTCAAGCATAGGCAGCACCGATGCGGCATCCATCTGCTCCATCTGATACTTCTGACGCAGTCGATCCACCTCTTTCTGCGGGTGGAAATAGCGCCGGGTGAGCATGTAGTCCTGCATCACTTGCTCCTGTGACACACCCAATGCCAGCAAAATGATAGCCGCAGCAAACCCGGTGCGGTCCTTCCCTGCGGCGCAATGCACTAGAATGCGCGCATCCTCAATGTCGAGAAGTTCGCGAAACATACGTCCATAAGTCTCGGTCTGTTGCTCGGCAAAATCGCGATTGATCTCTACCATAAAATCAAACATAGCCCGCGGGTCACCCGTGCCAGTGTAATCGGCCTCCTCGAAAAACCGTGCGTTGCTGCCGGGGATAATGGGCAGACTGGCGATCCTGGGGGGATTCTGCGAAGGGAGGCGACTGGGATCACCCGCCTGCTCCTCCACCCTGCGAAAATCGCAGACAAGATCTATTTCAAGATTAGCCAACAAGGCGAGATCCTGCTCACTGAGACTGGATAACTGCCCGGAGCGGAACAGATAGCCCCATTTTACCCGCCGCCCGTCGGCAGCGGCATAGCCGCCGAAATCGCGGAAGTTTGGCGTGCCCTGCATGCCCAGTTTGCGCTCGGAGGCCAGCACCTGATTGCCGTGCTCATCCGACACACGGAAATAGTGCCT
>JAAENL010000051.1 GCA_024224435.1 Halieaceae bacterium | reverse complement strand
TTGACTGCAGGATCTCAACACCGGTCGGCTAAACGATGGTAAAGCATCTCTGCCGCCAGCGCATAACCTCCTAGCTTGCGACCCAGAGGTATGCGCCCCGGTGGCACACGCTCGAACATTTCAAGGCGAGCCGTGTTGCCCTGCACGGCATCACACAGTATATCTCCGCAAGCATGACTCAGACTCAGCCCATGACCGCTATAACCCTGACTGTAAAAAACATTCGGCGCGAGACGACCAAGCAAAGGCACCCGTTTGACGACGATAGCCATCTGCCCGCTCCAGGCATAATCCAACCGTTTATCAGCAAGCGAGGGATACACTGCACGAATTCTGCGGCGCATCGCCTGCCTGAGATCTGCGGGCTCCCGTCCGGTGTAGTGGCAGCCCCCGCCAAACAATAATCTTCGATCTGCCGAGAGGCGGAAGTAATCCATCACCAGGCTCTGGTCGCAGACCGCGATGTTTTGTGGATTGATGGCACTCATCTCCGCCTCACTCAGGGGCTCAGTGGCCACGATAAACGTGCTGGCAGGAAACAAAAAGCTGGAAAACGTTGTCTGCTCCAACAAATGGTAAGCATTGCCGGCAAGCAAGACATGATCGGCCAGCACTTTGCCACCCGAGGTGTGCACTTCCGGGCGAACGCCTTGCTCGATAGCTAACACCGCGCTTCCCTCGTGAATCATCACGCCTCGGCCGGCAGCGGCACGCGCCTCCCCCAAGCAAAGATTGAGTGGATGCAGGTGACCGCTGCGCCAGTTGAGCATGCCACCAATATAGCGGTCGGTGCCAATCAGTTCAGGTAATTCCCCCCGCGGCACCAGACGCACCTCCTTTTCAGAGCCATGGGCGCAGAGTCGGTCATACCAGAATTTCTGCTTTTCAAGGTGCCGGGGCTTGGTAGCTACATCGATGTAACCGTAGTTCAAATCGCAGTCGATCCGGTACTGTTGCACCCACCGCGCGATAATGTCGTGACCGAGGTAGCCCAAATCGAACAGCGAATCAGCCAGCGCGGGGCCCGCGACTGCCTGCAACCGATCCTCGCCGGGGACACCGCCAATCATTTGGCCACCACAGCGGCCCGAGGCACCCCAGCCCACCCTGTTCTGTTCCAGCACCGTCACAGAAAAACCCCGCTCGGCGAGCAAGAGAGCAGCGGATAATCCGGTAAACCCCGCCCCGATAACACAGACATCGGTGCGGGTATCTCCATTCAAAGGAGGATATTCTGCAGCGTCGTTTCGCGTTGCCGCGAAGTAAGAATGACAGTGTGGATCGGGTGAGTGCACAGGGTCGTTGCCGATGTAGTGATCGCTTTCAAACTTCGGTAGGTGCAACATAATGCCAGCTCAACGGAAGCGAACCAAGGATAACAACCGACAGTCAGCCCAGGTAACGCCGATAAGCCGAATCAGGCCGTGGCCACCATGCCGGCTAACGCGTTAAGCTCCAGTTGCGCGAGGGATTTGATACCGGGAATCACCGTGCCCACCTGTGGGTTCTGCAAGCACCACGCGATAGCCCAGGTCGCTGCATCCATACCCGGGGGCTTCGCCTTCAGGGCCTCGTGGGCAGCATCGAGCCGCTCATTCAAGTTATTTTTAGGCAAGAACAGCGCACGTACATCATCAAACACATGCTCACGTTGATACTTGCCGCTGAGCAATCCCATTGCCAGGGGTGCCCGAGCGATGATACCAAGATCCATTTCACTGGCGACCGGGAACACAAACTTTGCTGCCCGCCGGGTGATCGCATTGTAAGCGGTTTGCAAGACGCTGATGCCGAACTCCCGCGACCTCGAAACCTGCTGCTGCATTTTAGGCCGTCCCAAAGAATTACCGAGGAAGCGAATTTTCCCAGCTTCTACCTGTTTATTCAGCATCGTCCAAAGATCATCGTTATCAAAATTTTCGTCAGGCGCGGAGTGCAACTGATACAGGTCTATGTAATCTGTGCGCAGCGCGCGCAAAGAATCTTCGAGTTGAATCTTAACCTGCGCAGCACCGTAGTTTTCATCTCCGAGATCGTTGCCCGGGTTATGCCCAAATTTTGTCGCAATAATCCAGCGTTCACGCTGGTGGGTAATAGCGCTGCCAATTAAACGCTCTGACAGGTGATCAGGCCCATAGCACTCCGCTGTATCGATGAAATTGATACCCAGTTCACCCGCGCGGGACAGGATACTGTCAACCTCAGATTGCTCGAAAGATTTGCCCCAAACTCCGGCCAGCTGCCATGCGCCTACACCCACCGCGGAGACAGAAAGTCCAGTGCGCCCAAGCCTGCGGTATTGCATCATAATTATGCCCCCTACCCAAAATTGGAACAGCCGCTCAATCTGTCACCGGAC
>JAAENL010000050.1 GCA_024224435.1 Halieaceae bacterium | reverse complement strand
ATCTCGCAGACCACGAACACCGAGGGATAAATCCCGCGGCTACAAAACGACGCCCCGTGAACGGGGCTTGGTTGAACGCTATGCCCGATCAGCCGGGTTCACCCGGCGCCGTTACGTAGCACGGGCCATTCATGCCCGTGCGATCCTCGCAAATGGAAGCGATCTCGCAGACCACGAACACCGAGGGATAAATCCCGCGGCTACAAAACGACGCCCCGTGAACGGGGCTTGGTTGAACGCTATACCCGGTCAGCCGGGTTCACCCGGCGCCGTTACGTAGCACGGGTCATTCATTCCCGTGCGATCCCCGTGCAACGGAAGCGATCCCGCAGACCACGAACACCCCGTGCGGGACCCTCATAACACCCCCCACCCCCCTATGAACACCAAACCCCTCGAAAAATTCGCCCAAAGCGCCCGGCGGCAACTGCACGAGCAAGTCGCGGCCAAACTGGCGCGGGTGCTGCGCCCCGACAGCATCGAACGTCGCGCCAAACCCGAAGCCATCGCCGAACTGGAAGCGCAGATCGCCCAAAGCTCGCGGGATGCCGTGATCGAGCGCGTGGCCTACACCTGGTTCAACCGCTTCAGCGCCCTGCACTACATGGATGTGAACGGCTACACGCGCATGGGCGTGCTCTCGCCCGCGACGGGCTTTACACAACCAGAGATGTTGCAGGAGGCCAAGCAGGGCTACATCGACCCCGACCTGCCCGTGGACCAGGAAACTATCTTTGGGTTGCTCAACGGGCGCTTGCCCTCGCCCGACCCGCAGGGGGAAGTCTACCGCCTGCTGCTGGTGGGCGCGTGCAACTATTACCACCGGGTGATGCCCTTCATGTTCGAGCGCATCGACGACTACACCGAGCTGTTGATGCCCGACGACCTGCTCTCGGCCGAGTCCATTTTGCAAGCCACGCGCGACGCCCTGACGCCCGACGCCTGCCAGGATGTGGAGGTAATCGGCTGGCTCTACCAGTTCTACATCTCCGAGAAGAAAGACGCCGTCTTCGCCTCCAAAAAGAAAATCGCAGGAGAGGACATCCCCGCTGCCACGCAGTTGTTTACGCCGCACTGGATCGTCCGTTATCTGGTGGAGAACTCGCTGGGACGGCTGTGGCTGCTCAACCGGCCCCACTCCCAGCTGGCGGAGCAGATGGACTACTACATCGAGCCGGAAGAGGCCGAGAGCGACTTCCTACGGGTGGGGTCAGCGGAAGAGCTGCGAGTGCTGGACCCGGCGGTGGGGTCAGGCCACATGCTCACTTACGCCTTCGACCTGCTCTACGCCATTTACGAGGAGGAGGGCTACAACACCCCTGATATTCCCCGTCTGATCCTGACCCAGAACCTGGTCGGGATCGAGATCGACGAGCGGGCTGCTGCGCTGGCGGCCTTTGCCCTGACCATGAAGGCGCGGGCGAAGGATCGTCGCTTCTTCCGCCGGGATGTGCGGCCTAATATCACTGTGTTGCAGCCCGTGCAGGCGAGCGAGGAAGAACTGGCGGATGCACCCTGGCTGAAACAACTGGGCACGAACCTTGTCGACCTGCCCCTGCGCGACGCCCTGCTCCAAGACCTCCAGCAATTCGAGCAGGTGGACAACATCGGCTCATTGTTGCGACCGCAACTGACCCTAGAGCAGATCACGGAGCTCCGCCAACGCATTCAGGCCGCCAGCGACCTCTTCAGCGCCGACCTCAACCAGCGCGTGCAGCAGGTGCTGGCGCAGCTTGCCGTCCTGGCCCGCAGATACCATGTGGTGATCGCCAATCCGCCGTACATGAACAGCAGCAACGCTAATGCCCAACTGAAGAGCTTTTTAAATAGCGACTACAAGGATGTGAAGTCAGACCTATTCTCGGCATTCATCGGCAGAAATACTGAACTGGCATTGCCCAAAGGCCAACTGGGCTTCATGACGCCATTTGTGTGGATGTTCATCTCATCATATGAAAAGCTGCGCAACTTCTTGATCGAACGGAAAACGATTACCTCGCTCATTCAGCTTGAGTACTCGGGCTTTGCGGGTGCGACCGTACCGATCTGCACCTTCACCCTGGAAAACGCACCCCATCCTGACTTCAAAGGGGGATACGTGCGCCTGTCCGATTTCCGTGGCGCTGATCATCAAGCGCCGAAAGCGTTGGAGGCGATCCGCAACCCCGATTGCGGCTGGTTCTACCGCGCCTCCGCCGCCGACTTCAAGAAGATTCCCGGCGCGCCGATTGCGTATTGGTTAAGGCACTTTGAAGTCTTCGATCGCCGGAAAATCGGTGATGTATTTATATCTGCTGGGCGTCTAAAAACCCACGATGGACCGAAGTATATTAGATACAATTGGGAGATCGCACGTTCTAATCAAAGGTGGCAACGAATCATAAAGGGCGGCGAATTCAGAAAGTATTTCGGGCATGAAGAATTTGTTGCTGACTGGTCACAAAACGCTATTGAATTCTATCGGACTATGGGAGGTCTTCCACCAGAGAAATACCTCAGCAAAAAGGGTATTTGTTGGTCAAAGATCACATCTTCGTCAACAAGCTTCCGGATCAAGAACGCTTATACAGAGTATGATGCAGCATCTCCAACGATACTCATCGACTCAGAAAACTCACTTAGCTATGAGGCCGTGTTGGCGTATTTAAACTCGTTCGTGACCAGGTTTCTTCTGGCTGGGCTCAACCCAACGTTGAATACTCAAGTAGGGGACGTCTTGTCCTTACCTTTGTCCCCAGCCAGTGAGTTTAGCGGTTTTGAACAAGAGATAACCAACAGTACTTTCCTTCTAGTTGACCATGCAAAAACCGACTGGGACGCCTACGAAACCTCCTGGGACTTCAGCGACCTACCCCTGCTGCGTCCAGACTTCCGTCGTGGCACCCTGACCGCCACCTACGCCGCCGTGCGCGCCCGCTGGCGAGAGCTGACGCTGGAGATGCAACAGTTGGAGGAGGAGAACAACCGCCTCTTCATCGACGCCTACGGCCTGCAGGAGGAACTGACGCCGGACGTGCCGCTGAAGGAAATCACCCTCACCTGCAATCCCCACTATCGCTATCGGGGCAAGAAGAGCGAGGAGAAACTGGAGGCGTTGCTGCTGGCGGACACCATGCGGGAATTCATCAGCTACGCTGTGGGCTGCATGTTCGGGCGCTACTCGCTGGACAAGCCCGGCCTCATCCTCGCCAATCAGGGCGAAACCCTGGAGGATTATCTCCGCCAGGTTCCCCACCCCACCTTCCAGCCTGACAAGGACAATGCCATCCCCATGCTCGACGGCAACTGGTTCGAGGATGACATCGTGGACCGCTTCAAACTCTTCCTGCGCGTTACCTTCGGCAAGGAGCGCTACGAGGAGAACCTGGCCTTTATCGAGACAGCGCTGGGCAAAGACATCCGTCGCTACTTCCTGCGCGAGTTCTATCCCGACCATGTCAGGCGCTACAAAAAGCGGCCCATCTACTGGCTGTTCTCCAGCCCCAAGGGCAGTTTCAACGTCCTCATTTACATGCACCGCTACCGCCCGGACACGATCTCGGTGGTGCTCAACGACTACCTGCGCCAGTTCCGGGCCAAACTCAGCGCTCGCAAAGCCCACCTGGACGGCGTCGAGAGATCACCCTCCGCCTCCCGCCGCGACAAATCCGCCGCCATCAAGGAGATCGACAAGCTGGCCAAAGCCCTCAACGAACTCAACGACTACGAGAACGACATCCTCTACCCCCTGGCCACCCGCCAAATTCAGATCGACTTGGACGACGGCGTCAAAGTGAACTACAAGAAGTTCGGTCGGGCTTTGAAGAAGGTGGCGGGGTTGAGTTAGTAAGTGAGTAAATGATGAAAATTCCCAAAATGGGAAGTATAACTATTGTATTTTTCCTATTTTAGGATATACTATAAAGGAGTTTCACCAAAGAATTTCAATGCACATCATAACCAGAAAGACACTTGCCGCATTTTGGTCACAGTCGCAATATCAGGACGCTGAGCAGCCTTTGAAGACATGGCTTGCCGAAGCCAGACATGCGCAATGGCGCTCGCCAGATGACATCAAACAGAAATTCCGTAGTGCGAGTATTCTCCATAACAATCGTGTCGTCTTCAACATCGCAGGTAACAAATACCGTTTGGTGGTGAAAATCCATTACAACAGGGGCGTCGTGTACATTCGTTTTACCGGCACGCACGCCCAGTACGACAAAATCGACGCAGAGACCATCTGATGAAACCAAAAATTCTGAAAACACCAGAAGACTACGATGCCGCGCTGGCATACATCGAGACCCTCATGGACGCCGAACCAGGGTCTCCCGAGGAGGATGAACTGGAGCTCTTCGCCATTCTCATCGAACAATACGAGGAGAAACATTTTCCTATCGGCCTGCCCGATCCCATTGAAGCCATCAAATTTCGTATGGAACAGGAAGAGCTAAGTCGTAAGGATTTAGTTCCCTACATCGGCAGCCTCAGCAAGGTGTCCGAGGTGCTCAATCGCAAGCGACCTTTGAGTTTAAATATGATCCGCAGACTACATGAAGGGCTGGGCATCCCCGCGGAAGTCTTGCTGCAAGAGGCGGGCAAGGAAAAAATCGACGCTCCCCAATACGACATTCGCAACTTCCCTTTTAGCGAATTGTTCAAACGCGGCTATTTCAATTTCAACGGCACGCTGCATCAGGCCAGGGAGTATGGAGAGGAACTGCTGGCACAGTTGTTTGCGATATTTGGCGGTCAAACACCCCAAATGGCGCTCTATCGACGCTCCGATAAACCGGTGGACCAGAACGCCTTGCTGGCCTGGCAGGCTCAGGCTTTGCACCTGGCCATGCAGGATGACCTTCCCGCCTACGATCCCGCAGCGCTTACGGAATCCTTCGTTCGGGACCTGGCCAAAACGAGTTATTTTGAAGCCGGGCCAAAGCTGGCGAAAGAATTGCTGAACAGCTACGGCGTTCACGTCATTGTTCTGCCCCACCTCCCCAAAACGTATCTCGACGGCGCCTGCTTCATGTCATCCGAAGGCCGTCCTGTCATTGGCCTCACCCTGCGTCACGACCGTCTGGATAATTTCTGGTTCACCCTGTTGCATGAACTCGCTCATGTTCACCTGCATCTCCACGATGCGTCCCTCGCATTTTTCGACGACACCGAGGCTGGACAGCCTGAGTCTGATGATCCCAGAGAGCGCGAAGCCAACGACATTGTCCGCGGCATGCTGATCTCACCGGAAGCGTGGGAAAGCGCAGGGGCGGAGTTACTGGCCACCCGTTACGATGATCCACTGCGGGCGTTTGCTCGTGATTCACGCATTCATCCTGCCATCGTCGCCGGCCGCGTGCGTTGGGAGTTGGGCGATTACACGCTGCATTCAAAGTTACTGGGCAGTAAGAAGGTTCGCGAGCAGTTTGACGAATTCAGAGCATGACAACGTATAGAATAGCCCAAACCCTCACCCGCCTGTTCGACCGCCATCGCATCATCTTCTGGTACGATGCCAAGAAAGAGCTGCGCTCTGAGTTCGAGGCCCTAGACCTGCCTGGCGTCGAGAAGATCGTGCTGGACAACAACCAGTTCGGCGT
>JAAENL010000049.1 GCA_024224435.1 Halieaceae bacterium | reverse complement strand
GTTACCAAATGGCAAGCCCGGTGGCGTCCACTATGACCTGTCCGGTCCGGTGGGTGAACTCGCAGATGGTTCATTCACCAGCGACCACCGGGATGAGTTCACGGCAGTTCACCCGAAAACAGCCGAAGACGGCTACGAGGTCGCGATTTATCCTGTTACCTCGATACCTGGCAAGTGCTGCCCGTAACCGCACGAAATCATTCGCTGGCCCTTATTCCGTAGCCAGTTTTCGAATCAGCTGAACAACCCCAGCCGGGGGGAAGCGCGAACGGGTGGTCGCGGTGAAGATCCGGACCCCCTTATCTCACCAAGGACACCACTATCGAAAGTGACGTGCCAGCCGATAGGCCAGACGACCACGGACATCGATAATCAGTTCGAGGTAGATCTCTGCGCGACGATTCTTCCTCCGCCCCTCTTCCGTATCGTTATCCCCCAGGGGCTCGGTTTCTCCAAGCCCCTCGGAATAGATTCTCGCAGGGTCGACACCCTGCCGGGCCAGATAGCCAGCCACCGCCTTCGCCCGCTGCCTGGACAGTGTCATGTTATCCGCCCTGGAGCCCCTGCTGTCGGTGTGACCCGACACATATATCAGGGTTTTGGAATACTTCCGCAGGACCCTGGCCAGGCGGCCCAGGGTCCTGGCAAATCCTGGCTTGAGCGCCACGCTGTTAATGGCAAAGGAGGCCTGCGTATCCAGTTTGAGGCGTATCACCCCATCGCCCATTTTCTCTATGGCTACCCGAATACGTTCAAGATCCTTGCGCAGTGCAAGTGCCAATTGCGCCTGGCCTGAAGCCACATAGCTAGCAACGGCACGATGGTCAAAGGCATCATCCTCTGGGGCACCCCACCGTCGGTATCCCTCACCCTCCTCGACGTTCGTCCCGATCAGGCCCTCCGCCACGGCGGCCATCATTGCTCCTGCCCTGATGTTCCGATAGGGATCTTCGGCCGCCAGGCCATTACCCGCCAACAGGGTGGCCAGCAAAGCCGGTATAAGCTTGAGTACTTTCAGGTGCATTAGCCGTATTTTCCGTTAGCATGCCAGGGGCCCCTAGAACATACCCTCGATCGCCCCAAAGATATCCGTGACCGAACCCTTTTCCGATGCATCAAGGCTACCGTTTTCCTCCTCCTCACCGTCTGACTCCAGCAGTTCGCCCGGCGGCCGCTTTTCATACATGGCCCCCGGCCTTGGAAAGGCCTGCATGGATTCTCCGGCAACCACGGCTTCCTCGGAGGCCCCCTGACGCCTTGCGGTAGTGGATGCCTTGGGAGCGGTAGCGGCAACGACCTCCTGGTCTTCTCCCTCTTTCGGCACGGTCTCCTCCTGTCTCTTCTGCTTCCAGGCAAAATGATTGTTGTCCAGTTCCAGGGTGCCCTCAGGCAGTTTCGCGTGACAGGTTGCCGCCAGTCCGGTCAACTGCGATACAAAATCATAGGATGCGGTCTCGAAAATCCAACGCAGGGCGGTTTGTGTCGGCTCGTTTACCTTGTCCCCCAGGTTGAACTGAAAGAGTTCCGTGGGGCCTAACTGGCCACCTTCCGTCACGTTGAAAAAGCGAAACAGCCCGACAGTGGTTTCGAGACCCAGGATCTGCTTGCTATAGGAGCGAGCCAGGACGATATCCGTGGTCCTGGTATTGGTGAGCATCAGATCGATGGCCACCTTGGCATGGTAGGCCCTTTTGCCATATTCGGCGCCCAGCACCCCCAACTCGGCCACGTTGGATTTGATGTTCCAGTTAAATTCGGTAATGGCGCCGGAGACATAGTGGGTGGAGCCCAAGATGGTCCCCGCCATCACAGGGCGATAATCGTAAACACTGCCATCGATCCGTACCCGCCTCTTGTCACCCAGGCGCTTGGCCATTGCCTGCTTCAGTTCCCACTCGGTGACGCCGATCGCATTGCGATTCACCTGGCGTACGCCGGTCTTGGCCAGCCCGACGACCATCATCATGTCTGGACGCTGGGTAACCACCTTGGAGAGCGAGCTCTCCTCCATGAGTTGCCCGGTACCATCCTTGACGTCGCTGACAGCCATGCGTATGTCCAGCTTCTTGGGGTAATTCATCCTCAGGCAGTTCAAGGCATCTTCCATCGGTGTCCAATTCCTGACCGGCACCGGGCCCAACAAGGTAGCCACCGGCACCCTTGGCGCAGGTGTGGCCACGCATCCCGTGAGCATAACCATCATCAGGGCGAACAACGTCCGCCGTATCCCGGGGTTGCCGAATTGCAAAGAAAGGCTCATAAACTCATCAATAACATAATTAGGTTCAAATCCGCTCCATCCGCACTGCGAAGCACCGATAGATTCCTGATCGGTACGCTGGGCTCCTTCCATCCCGGTCATTCCGTTCCCTGTCGCCTCGACCACGGGGGCAGGGGCCTCATCCTCAACGGGTGCCGTTACCTCCACCCTGTGCCTCGACTTGTACCCTGTCCTCTATCGGCAAAGGTGCAGGCAGACCGGTCTCCATGGCGGGGCCAATACCGGTGGCGCCGTAGCTTGCATCTTCCTGGGGCACCAGCCTGGCGGCGTCATCCCCGTCAACTTCAGGAGACGCCTCGGCCTCGGCAGGGCGGGGCGTGCTCGCGGCTTCCGGCTTAACGGGATCCGGGACAGGCTCTGCCAGCGGCTTTGCCTCCCGCGGAACAGGGGCTGACGTATTGGGCTTCAGCTGAACCTGGGTTTTCCGTTGCGCATGTCGAGGCGTGGCTGGTAACGCCGGACCATCCCTCTCACCCGGCCTCAGCACGCCCAGGGTACCGGGCATCAAGGCACGTTCACATTGCTTTTTCAGGCCAGCCAGATTGGCGATAATGTCATAGGCAGCGGCCTCAATGACCCAGCGCAAGGCTGTCTGGGTCGGTTCATTCATCTGTTCGCCCAAGTTGAACTGGAACAGTTCGGTGGGGCCCAGTTGGCCACCGGAAGTCACATTGAAGAAGCGGAAAAGACCGCTAGCGAATTCGATACCGACGATCTGTTTGGTGTAGGAGCGGGCCGTCACGATCTCGGTCGTGGTGGTATTGGTCAGCATCAGATCGATAGCGACATTGACACGAAACAGCCGCCCCCCGGCCTCCAGCCCCAGTGCGCCGATCTCGCCGACATTGGATCGGATGTTCCAGTTGAGTTCGGTAATGGCACCGGAGATAAAGTGAGATGAGCCGGTGAGCGCACCGGCCAACACCGGCCGGTAATCATAGACGCTGCCTTCGATCTGAACCCTGCGCTGATCCCCCAGTCGCTTGGCCAGCGCCTGTTTCATCTCCCACTCGGCAACCCCCAGGGAGGAACGGTTGACCTGTCGCACCCCGGTCTTGCCCAGGGCCACGATCATCATCATGTCCGGTCTTTGGCTGACCGCCTTGGATAGGGAGCTTTGATCGAGTAGCTGACCGGTACCATCCTTGAAATCGTTGACCGCAAGGCGCAGGCGGCTTTTCCTGGGGTAGTGTTGACGCAAGCAGCTCAAGGCATCATCCATGGGTGTCCAGCTGCGTACCGGAGACGGCCCCCTGAGAGACTCCACGGGGGTACCCGGATCGGTCGTGGTAACGCAACCAGCAAGCATCAGGGTAGTTGCCGAGAAGACGCTAAGTTTGCATATTTTTTTGATGAGCGTCTGCAGTCGCATACCCTGGTACCCAGAACCTCTTTAAAATCTTAGTCGTTGAATTGAAACACAAGAAATGAGAGGGAGATGCTAGTTGCTGGTTTCTGCGTCGTTGGCGAGTTGGGACGTCCTGCTGGTGTTGCTGCTCAGGGCGTTGTTGCCATCCTGCGACGTAGTTTCGGAATCCTGTTCGCCATTTAATACCGTACCCTTGGTATCCACTAGATTGCTGTCACCGTTGAGGACGATTTCGTAATTTTCAGTGATTTGTATGACGTTATTCTGATTGGCGATATCTTCAGATTGGCTCTCATCCAGATAGCTACCGCCGGCACTGCCGGAAGTGGCTGCATACTGGTTGAAATTGAGCCGCAAACTTTCGTTGTAGCGTCCCATGCCGATCAGTCTGAACTGCAGGGACTGTTGTTCCCCCCAGCCAGCCGCCACCAGGCTCTGGGAACCCAAGGGTAACAACAGCCCGATGAGCGATCCCAGTATGCGCTTGTTCATTTTTGACTCCCATGGCCCGCGCGTGTATGCCCATTGCACCTGCAGGCGTATCCCCTTATGTCTGTCACGACCAGCTCGGCGCGCGCAAACATACAAAACGGTTGACGCCCGAAGGCGTCAACCGCATCCACTTTCAACAGCCCAGGGCTTACCGCTGAATCACGTTGACCTGATTGGTTACACTCTGGCTACCGGTGATGGTGGCATCACCGGTAGTCGTGTCTGCCCAGGCCCGATTGCTTGAGTCCTGCCGAACCAAACCGTGAGTAACCTGGCTAAAATCACCCGATGAGGTGGCACCCGCGGTGATCACGTTCAGCCCTTGGGTTACAGACTGGGCAATATCCACCGAGGCCATGCCGGTTACGGTGCCCGCATCAGCATCATTAAGGAAATACTGTTCGACGTATCCCAAGGCCTCTTGTAAGACCTCGCCGCCACTATCGCCCAGGGAACCTGCAACATTGACGTTATTCAGGTAATGCATGCCCGTTTGCGCGCCAGACACCGAGGCATCACCAAGGCCCGCTTCCGCTTCGGCATCGTTTGATTGGTACAGCAAGACGTAATCATTGAGAGTCTGCCGGAGATCTCCGGTCAGACTACCCCCGTCGGCGACACGCATGGCATTCACCCGCAGATCGGTCAGTTGGCTGGTCTGGATGGTCGCATCACCCGCAGTGCTAGCGGTTGCCTCGGCAATATTTATTCTGGGGCCGTCTTCATCAGACCCAAACTCAATTTCACCATCCACTTCTTGAACGAACCCGCCGCCATTGGCTCCGTCATTCGAATC
>JAAENL010000048.1 GCA_024224435.1 Halieaceae bacterium | reverse complement strand
CCGGATCAACGCTTCGATTTTTTCTTCACTGATGACGGCGGTGCCGTTTGTGTTAACCATGAGAGAAACGGGCTGAGCTACGCCGATGGCATAGGCAACCTGTGCTTCGCATTGTTCCGCCAGGCCAGCTGCTACGATATTTTTAGCAACATAGCGCATCGCGTAAGCGGCTGAGCGATCCACTTTGCTGGGATCCTTGCCCGAGAACGCGCCACCCCCGTGGTGCGCCGACCCGCCATAGGTATCGACGATAATCTTGCGGCCAGTGAGCCCACAGTCGCCATGTGGCCCCCCGATCACAAAACGCCCGGTGGGATTCACGAGAAAGCGCGTGTCGGCGCTGATCATGTTTTCTGGGAGCACGGGCCTGATAATCTCCTCGATTACGGCATCGCTCAAGGTGACGTGATCAATTTCTTCGCTGTGCTGAGTTGAGAGCACTACCGTATCGATGGCAATGGGTTTGCCATCTTCGTAACGGACAGACACCTGGCTCTTCGCATCGGGTCGCAGCCAGGGCAGCCGACCACTCTTGCGCACTTCGGCCTGACGCTTGACCAGCCGATGGGAATAGGTAATCGGGAAAGGCATCAGGACATCGGTCTCGTTGCAGGCAAACCCGAACATCAATCCCTGATCCCCGGCACCCTGGTCGCGATCCAGACCTTCCCCTTCATTCACCCCTTGGGCGATATCTACCGATTGCTTGTCCAGGGTCACCATGACTGCACAACTTGCATAATCAAAGCCCATTTCGGAAGACGTATAACCAATGTCCTTGATGGTATCGCGTACTGTCTGTGCCAGATCTACTTCGGCGTTGCTGGTGACTTCTCCCGCAATGATTGCCAGGCCGGTGTTTACCAGCGTTTCGCACGCTACGCGCGAGGCCTTGTCCTGTGCCAGCATCGCGTCGAGCACCGCGTCTGAAATCTGGTCTGCCATCTTGTCCGGATGGCCTTCAGAGACAGACTCTGAAGTGAAAAGAAAACTGCGTCCCATAGCATCCTCCGAAAGTTGCTTAGTATCATACGGTGGCAATCAAGCCGCGCGATTCTAGCAGACCGCTAAATCTGACCGCTGCCCTTGTGCCGTTCGAGACGGGCGGTGGGCAACGGGAAAGCTTGGGCGTGGACCCAAGTCCCGCTGGTCACTGGCATTATGCGTCTCATGTGGCCTCTACCCGTTGCAGTGCGATCAGCCAGTGATGTTCATCGAGCTGGCGCTTAAGGGTAAATTCCGCGGTGAAGGTTTCCTCAGACCAACTCTGTGTCAAGGTTT
>JAAENL010000047.1 GCA_024224435.1 Halieaceae bacterium | reverse complement strand
TAATCTAGAGCACGATTTCACCGCTTGGTAGGACGCCATGCTGACAGCCCGAGAAGAAGGCCATCGAGAGGACTGGGAAACGCATGTACCTCGTCTGTCGGAGTTTGGACCTGCCCATCTCACTGTTGCAGATCCCAACAAAATTTGCCGTCTTGAGGTTGGTAAGCCACTATCATCACTGGATTATAACTTGCGCACATGGGAGTTAGCTTCGCCAGTAGCTCGAGCTCGTACTTTAATGGCAGCGCGAGAAGGGAAATAGAGTGGGTGCATTGGGGGTGCATTGGGGGCGCATTGGGGCTGCATTGCGTCTGCTTGCCTCCTGATGAGAAGAAGTCTCAAACTTGCACCAAAAATCCAGCTAGATCGCTAAAACCCTTGCCCTATAAACCCCCCACATTCAAAACGTGAAGCCCCGGTCTATCTTGCCCATTCAGGTTTTGTCTGGATTGGTTTTGAGTTTTAGCTGATGCAAGGTCTGCTTGATCGGGCGAATCCCTTTTCTGAACTGGTGGCGGCGGGTGGTCATGATGACCCAGTCATCCATGTAACGCACCAAGGCGATGCCCGCTCGAGCCACCCCATCATCCAACGGCTTGAGATAGATCACCGCCATCGACGGGCTCAGGGGCGAGCACCACTGCCACTAGACATAGGCAACGGCGCCGCCATCCACCCGAATATTCTGGCCATTAATAAAGCCCGCCTCATCACTGGCGAGAAACAACACCAGGTCTGCTACCTCCTCACGCGTGGCGAGTCGCCCGCAGGGATTGGGGAAATCCTCGGCGAGGATGTGCGGGAGAATCTCCTCCCAGTGCGAACCCCAGCCCTTGCGCTCGGCCTTCTGGCGATAGGCCGCCTCCAGTTCCGGCGTATGGATCAAGCCCGGCGACACGGTGTTCACTGTAACGCCCGTACCCGCCAACTCCTGCATCAGGCTCACCGCCATCGTCGCAAGCGCCCCTTTTGCGCTGTAATAGTGTGGCATTAGCGGGCCGGGGCGGTGTGAGCCAACCGTGCCCAGGTTAATGATTCGCCCACGGCCGCGCGCTACCATGCCGGGGGTAAAGCCCCGCACCAGCCGGGCCACCGACAGCACATTCTTCTGGTACATCTCCAGCCAGTCTTCATCGGACGCACTGAGCCATTTGCCGCGAGAAGCGGTACCGTAGTTGTTGACGAGGATATCCAGCGTCAGGCCAAGGGTGAGAACCTGCTCGCAAATGGCGTCACATCCCGCGGCAGTGGCGATATCACCAACGGCGCAGTGCGCGCCCGGTATCGCCTGCGCACACTCTGCTGCACCGGTTTCGCTCGCGTTACTGTGAATCACCACAACCGCGCCCGCACCGGCCAGCGTGCGCGCGATGACCTCGCCCGTATTGCGGTCGGAGCCCGTTATCAACGCGGTGTGGCCGGCAAGATCAAACTTCACGGTGTACCCTCCTCACTGACACAATACTCACGCGTAAGATACGCGATCACGCCCTCAAGCCGCGCGCACTCCGCAACGCCGCTCAATCTTCCCTGCTCTGCCCTATCCTACCTTACCCTTCCATTCCTCACCTGCGCTACCAGACCGGCCTGGCGCAGGCGCCACCGGTGAAGCCTCAGCGCACAGCCCGGTGTGTTGAGCGCGCCCTGCCGGCGACTCACCGGCAAGCCCTGTACAACCAAGCATATCCCTACCGATCACTCTGGAGCCGCACGGCCCCCCGGATAGGGCGGCTCTGACTATGATCATCAGCATGACAACGGGTGCGAAATTTGTCTTTCCGTGCCTGGCCAGGGGGCGCCAGCAGGCGCTGGCGCCGAGTCTTGACTACGGTAGACCAATCACGGAGAATGCGCGCGTCTTCAGGGACTGCAAGTCCCGTGTTACTGTGGCTACGTAGCTCAGCTGGTTAGAGCACAGCATTCATAATGCTGGGGTCGGTAGTTCAAGTCTACCCGTAGCTACCACTTTTCCCCATAAAAACAATACTTTACGAGCACCCCCTGGGGTTCCTTTGTCTATATACCCTTTGCCGGGGTCACTATTGACTAGGTATATACACCAGCTTCCGCTAGGGTGGGCAGCCCGTTAAATGGAGTTAACCAATGAAATACATTCTCGCCGTTTTAGTCCTCACATTCAGTATGCAATCCAGTGCCGACAGCTGGCTCTGCATCGGCGATCAATCGGCTGGCTTTCAACTGACAAATGGGAGCTGGCAGCCATTCAGTTTCACGCCCGGAGACAAGTACCTCATCAAGGAGGCTGACGAGAAGCGCAGCGCCTACGGCGGCATATACCAGGTACATGTGTTTGGTAAAAAAGTGCCCACCTGGACATGCGGTGACTTCAGGAGCGTTATC
The DNA here is from genome assembly GCA_024224435.1 of Halieaceae bacterium. Lineage (GTDB taxonomy): Bacteria > Pseudomonadota > Gammaproteobacteria > Pseudomonadales > Halieaceae > Marimicrobium. The sequence goes on along the minus strand of JAAENL010000047.1, from coordinate 25,171 downwards.
GGCACCGAAAAACTGCTGGTCTGCGACGGGTGGGCTGCACCCGGCGAGTCGTTCAAATACAATCCTGCCACTGGGCATTTTCTCGCAACCAGAACCACAGGGTATGCGCAGGATGGTAAGGAAGGCGGCGTTTCCACCGACACCCCCTTCATAGAAATAGGCACGTGCTCACCCTTCTAGGCAGCTGAGAAAACACCGCCCTACAGTCGAGCGAGCGGGCGTATCCGCGCAGAGGAGCGGCGCTAGCCCCGCCGCTTGGTGCGCAAAGAGGCCTTACTCGGAAATAGTCTCGCGTCTGATTTCCTGCGCATCGCGATCACTTTCACAAAATGGCATATCGATCCAGCCGCTCTGCGAGTATAGCTTGGTTGCATCTGCGTAGTGCGGGGAAGCCGGATCAGTGGACTGTGAGTAAGTGAGTATCGCGTTTGCATCCGGACAGTCGCTCTCATCCCAGCTCACAGCTTGGATATAGCTGTTGCCAGCACGCACATCCGAGTAGCCCTCTCCCGCAACCAGGTTCGCACTAATCACGCTGAACAGCATGGCGCCAGATCCACCCGGCAAAGGAATTTTCTCGCCATTCCTTTCAATAAACTGCACATCGCCCCAAGGCGCATCCAGCGCAATGTCATTGTCCTGCAGCACTGTGACTGCAGTTGCGAGGGCACCGCGCACCGACTCAACCAGGGCAGGGTCACCTGTATTCAGCGTTCTAGGTGTATTCACCGGGTCGGTAGAATCAAAGGGCACCGCCCACAGATTATCCAATCCTCTGGCGACACGCCAGAATTCAAAGAAAATATGGCCGCCTACGCTGTCTATGGTGTGCCTTGTATCCCACTCGGCCAGGATATTACAGGCCTGCAGCATAGCGTCACCACTGACACCGTAGGGCGTCCAGTCATCGACGGCGATACATATCGCAACGACCTCGTCATTCACCAGCTCTGCAGCATAGTTGCGTGCGGAGGAAAAAATTTCTCGCACATTCTGGTTACTGAACCCCTCCCCCTCCAATCCATCGGTACCGGCGAGCCTCTGTTCTGCCTGAACAAAGGTTAATCGCGTGCGGAGAGACTGCTCGTATTCCTCGGGGCCGATAGCCCGGGTAAAGCCGGTTAGCAAGCTACGAGGATTAGGCAGCCAGTAACTGTCGTTAGCGTTGGCGCCGTACTCCGTGGTGGGCAGTTTGGGCAAACTGTCGTAGCCAAGCAGATTGGGCGGTGCGTCCTCGTCATTACCCAACAGGCAATCGCTGTCTGAGCCATCCAGGCTCACCACACCGGCCACCGGCAAAATGAGTGGACCATAGGGCGGCCGTACACAGGTATCAATCAGTGCCTGAGACGCGTTGGGCACCACAGACACATCACCGTAAAAACCTTCGCCAAAACGGTCTGCAGCGATGGTGTTGACCCAGGGGATACCGATCGTGCGTGTCGCCTCCAGTATGTCATCCATGCTTTCTGCCAAACCAAAATTGATCCAGTTCTCCAGGCCGCGCAGATTTTCCTTGTTGGCATCGTTGAACGCAAAGACCGTACCATTGCCCGTAGGCCAACCGCCGAGTGCCGCGTTGATACCGCCGAGATCGGCAATTGGACCGAACTGGCTGATATAGAATGTGTGCTGCACTGTGGCACCCGTACTATCTATCGCCTCGACGGTGAATGGCTCCAGTTCCACCAACTCATCGTCAAAAAAATACTCGAGAGGGTTATCCGGGTTTAATGTCAATTCGTGCAGGGTAAAACGTCGCGCGGTGGACACCGTATGACTCCATGCGCTGTCCTTATTGAACCCAATATTCGCCAGCGGGATGCCAAACAGGCCGGCACCCATCACATCGTATACGCCTGGAATGATGTAATGCGCCATAAAAAATCGATCGATGCCACGCCACGGAAAGTGCGGATTGCCAAACAACACGCCGCTGTTGCTGCCGGCCGCATCGCGCCCGATGCCGTAAGCATTGCTGCCCAGTTCTTCAACAGGCGAGAGGCCTATCTTGTCGCGCACTTGATCTGGCGTGAGCGCCTTAAACTCGGCAACCATGGCGTTCATCTCCTCCTCACTCAAAGCCGCCTGACTCTGGGCTTGATCCGGAGGTGCCGCAGCTACCAGTTCATTGTGGAAAGGGTCGGCTGATGCGCGCAGGATGGTTTTGTGCCCTGATTTCAACGTATCCTCAAGCGTCACGGAGCGCACCCAGGCGGCACCGCGGCAGCCCTCCTCGCCCTCGGCGAGGTTATCGACGCCGGTATCTTCGAGGTAACGTGAAATACCCGCCGCGTAGCCTTTGAACAGGGCAAGGCCTCGCGGGGACATCTGGGCCTTTACTCGCTCCAGCGCCTCGTCGGTATTGTAAAGCTTCATCACAAAATCGAATGCGAGATCGCCTTCCTCTCCCAGTAGCTCCGCCGACTGGCCGTTGGCTCGCACCACATCTCGCATATAAGGACAGAAGTTTTGCTGCGCAAAGGCATTGCCGATGCCATAGCCCAAACCTTCCCAATCGTCTGCCACTACATGCGGAATACCATATTCCGTCCAGATGATCTCTGCCTTGTATTCAGGCTGCGAACCGTTGTTCGAGTTGTTCGAGGAATCGCTACAGCCCCACAACAGGAGCAAGCAAATCGCGGTGAAAGGGAAAAACCTCGCTGCGCTGCGGTACCTATTCGTCATTCTAATCTCCGTAAACTATTAATATGGTGACCTGAATCGTTGTGCTCGAAGTATAGGCCATATAAAGCGCCTGCTGCGATAAAGTCGACGCGCATTTTCTCCGTTTCATGCCAGAGGTAGCGCGGGCGACTGACCCGATGGTTATTTCCATGCATCCGGGAGGCACCCCACACCCGCCCTGGGCAAACCACCCCTGCGCAGGCAACAGCAGACGCAGCCGGCCTGAAGGGGTGAGTGTAACTCTCTTCTCATCCATGCCTACGGGCACCGCCACCCCTTATGGGTATCCGTTATGGACACCCAGACATTGAGTCCGGGTCTCGTTGCTTCAGTGCGTACCTTTCACCTATCTACAGGGGAAAGCGTCCTTCAGCGCGACGTAAATGAGGGGCCCCTGCCTCTTTTGCAATTCCTGAGGGTGATTATCCAGGTACTCCATTACTATTTTAATGTTTTGTCCCGTTGTAATACTCTCGGGGAAGCAGATCACATTCGCGCCAGCTGAATTTTTGTAACTGGCCGCCATGTCCATCGCGCCCTTCACTGTTCCGGTGCATACGCCCGCGTCATACAAATTTGCTGCTTGCCCATTGGATAACGCAAGCGCGGCGCGACAGTTTTTTTGCAAATTATCGCCGGTCTGCCCGTAGCTCGCCAAAGCGGCCACAAGCAAGCAAAGCGATAGCACAACTTGTAGGTATTTCATTTCTTTTTCCTGTGGGTGGGTTTGGGGCTCTCAAAGGTGCTGACGATCAGTTGGTAGACGCAGGCTGCCATTCATACACCCGCTTCATTGGTTCCGCGTTGATGGAGACTATTAAAGTAGCGCTAGGGCGCCTATCGAACTTCCGCGGCGTCGGGCTAATCAGAAAACTCGCCGCCCTGCACGTCAGTGGAAAGGCTATTGATGCTTTCTCGCACGACTTGCTCAAGTTTTGCTTGCATGCCATCGCTCGATGCATCTCTCAATACGGTGTTCCTTAACTGGTAGTAAGTATGTTCATAGGCGCCGAGCACCAGGCCCGTACGCTCCTTGGTAACGTAGGGACTGCCGTCCGTATAAATTTGTAAAACAACCTCAAACCCGACCACGCAAGCAGAATCCGCTCGCCCCCCGACAGCAGCCATGTAGAACACAGGCATATTGTCGGCAGTGACGGCATCCGTTATCTTGAAATCATGCGCTCTCAGCTGCATCTCTGCTGCGTCGATTATTTTTTCGGGAGCAGGCATACAGCCATCGGAAACGGAATCGATTAACTCTACTTTAATCACCTCGAAGGGATTTTCCACCCGTCCAGACGATGGATTTTCGTTTTCTTCTTGCCCTTGCGCGTAAACAGCCGCTGTAAATAGTGACGTCATTACAGCCATGGGGAAAACCCACTTCATATGATCTGCTCCTGTGTAGCATCCTCCGCCCTGAAGAGGCGGCAAACTATCTTAGGCTAGAGTCTGGCTTGTATTTCCGTGGCAAGACGTGGCGCACCGTTGAATTGCTTGTATAACACATATGCGACCCTACCCCATAGGAAGGAACAGCAGTTCGGACGGTCGGAATGAGCGCAATGTTAACAAAAGACATACTGAACGCGGGACGCGTAACGCGCGAAACAGGTGCCCACGTGTTGATCGCGTCTGCCTGTAGCGCCCTCGAACGGTCACTGGATCGACAAAAGCGCAACAGATAAAGCCCATCCTGCCGTATGCGCTATCCGTCAGCGAGAAAATCAGCGCATGAAACAGGCCGTTCCAGAGGGTGTCCCAATTCCTCGAATATACCCGCCAGTTCTCTGGCCACCAGACAATGAGCAAAAGGCGTAGGGTGGCCGTCATTGGGTATATTCAATGCCGCAGCCGGATAGGACTCGAAGGCGCCCTGCACGGAAAAAAACGGTATGCCATTAGCCTCAGCAAATTCTTCAAATTGGGCGCTCAGTCCCGCTGACATCTCTATCTCCACGTTATCTACAACGTAACCTTCTCGCGGCCAAAATACGATCGCGAACTCACCCCCCCCGGCTCTAACCATATCGTTCATTCTGAGAATTCGCTCGCTATCCAACCGGACCGCACGCCTGTGAAGTACTTCATTGGAGAATTGAGGCTCCTTCGTTTCCTGCAGCGCGACTACAAGATTCTTCGCATCAAAACGCAGGGCTATTTGCTCGTACAGGCGATACACGTAAGTGCCAAGAACAGAGAAGGACTTCAGTCTATTGAGTTTCTCCATTCGTGCTATAAAAGCCTGATGCCCTTCTTTCGTGTGTCGCTGCCGTAATAAAAAGCTTTCCCAGATTATTAGCACGACAAGTTCCGGACGCAAAACAGGGCTCAATCGCTGAAATTTGATCTCCATCTGATAGATCCCATACCCGGGATGCCCACCATTCACTGCAGTGACTTCCTCGCCGAGCGCCCCGTCGATGAGACTCACGAACGACTCCTCTTCCCTTACGCCTGACCCAAAAGTAAAGGAGTCTCCAAGAAAAAGTACCCGACGCTCTGACGCCTCTGCAAGGCTCGCGCCTCGCAGTCCCAATTCATTAATCCTGGCCTCGGGGGCCCGGGAACCGTCAGACAAATAAATGAAGCCATTTTGGCTTGGAGCGATAGCGGCCAGAACATCCTGATCGGCCTCGTAGCGTAATCTTGCGTCGGGGAAAAATAGTCGACAAATTACCTCTCCCACGACCAAACAGAACAGCGTCGATGTAAGAACCAACGCGCCGTTTAAAAGGAATTTACGCAACATTCAAAACGCCGACAACACCAGGAGAATAAATGTAGCTTGGGCGCTGCCGTATTTCAAGGCTAGGAATAAAGGTGCAAAACGGTGTCCTGTTACAAATGATTTACTCGCCTGTCATCCAATGGCTTGGCGTTAGAGTTGTAAATTTCTCCAGAATGACAATAGCCCACCGCCATATCGGTGGCGTCAGCGCCGATCAAGGCTTGCCAGCGGCGAAAAACCGGGGCATATGCAACCGATGATTCAATCTGCGCTGTGATGTGTCTGAACACAGACAAACCTGCGAGCACAAACCCCTCAGAAAGAGGCGTATATTTTTTTATAGTTACTTGATACGCTACATTAGACCTCAGAGATTTTAATAACATGGTTTCTAGCCTCTTTCGCGTGCTTGCAGCATTTTTCGCGGCGTTTTCGATCAACGCACATCCGGCACCGTCATTCGAACCCATAGACCCAACGAAGATGGTGCTCAAAAACACCCGGGCACTGGATGACGACTCGGAGTATCAGGTCTATACCCACCCGGTTGGGGCGCCCGGAAGTAACAAGTACGTACGCCCGGATGCGCCGCCTGACTCTCCCTTCAAAACTGCCTTGATTGTGCCGCGTGACCCACCAGATGATGCAAGCCTGAGGGTGTCAGTTTACTTTGACGGATTCACCACTAACCCTGAGAGATTTCCGACCGCTGATTTTGGCAGTCCGGGTTATGCGGTCATAAAAACTCACCACGGTCATTACCCTAACCTCAAAGCGTACGCCGGCAAATCTGGCGTCAAGCCCTATGATTGGGGCGGCTTTGCCAAAGGTGACAGTAACGGTTGGAGGTTTGGTGCCGGATACGTGAAGCTCAGCGAAATTATGCCGGGTTCTATCGACTGGGGTGGAGGCCTGAGGCTCGAGGGAAAGTCCTGGGGAGGCACTACTGCGATTTTGCAGTCGCTGCTGATAAAGGGTCCGGCGGTCCAGTCTGCCGTCACCATTGTAAACTCAAATATACCCAATACCTTGTTTGTCAGGAAAGACACCACACCGGGTGACAACATAGATCAGAATGGAATGTACTACATGGATCCCAGCGCAGTGCAATACGCGTGGGATGATCCCACCGATGTTATCACCGGAGACATCATTGCCAATGCTGACAAGTTGAAGGGCGTCTACTACGCCGTTTTCGGTAACAGCCAGGACCAGGTCACCAAGTTCGACCTGGAGTTTTTTACGCTCTTTTGTGAGGCTAAAAAGATTGCGTGTATGGGGGCCTGGAGAGGCGGAGATCACAACTTTCCCGATACCGGATTGGTAGAGAGCCGAAACCGAAAATCGTCCGTTGGACTGCCAGCATTTATGTCGTCGCCCTACGGCCCCAGTGGGCCTTTTTCAGGTCCTGACTCTGATTCCAGGCTGGATAAAATTCTGCCGGTATTCACCAACAGCACAGCCAATTTTTTTAGCAGCACTCCTGGCAAACCGGGTTTCGTTCGCGGACATTATAATCTTGGTTTGGAGTGGAATAGCTCAACCCAGCTCACCCCCACGGAAGATAAGCTGAGCTTGCCCATTCGGTATCGCAAACATACCGGTTTCGGTACGGGCTCACGCTACGCCTGGGGCGAGGAGCGCGGCCCGGATAAAAACAAAGCGAACTGGATACCCGATCAACCTGACAGTGTGTCGTTCGATCTAACACTGCGAAGGACAGGCAGTTTCAGTCTGCCCTTAGGTAAAGAGGTTTGCTACTTACTCCCTGCCCAGGGCGGAAATCCAAAACAGTCAGGGGTTGCGATTGTCACCGTTGCAGATGAAGTCACGGTTACCGCGCTCACACTGGATACGTCTAACACCTATAGTGATTTTGAGCTGACCCCCAAAACATCCAGTTGCACGGAGTAACGTTGCGGGCTCGTCGGTGGTCATCAAACATTAACCCGTCAGGATCGCGCAACCCGTCGATGAGTGCCGACTATAGCAGCGGTGTCGGCTTCCACTCACGCGCCAGCTTTCTCGCCTCCAACAGCTGGAGAGCCGTCATGAGTGTAGCTGCCTGTTCGCGATGAATGATGGCGTCTTCGTGTGCAGCCGCAGCAGCCAGGTCAAACCACATATGGGCCAATATATAATTCTGTGGCACCCCTTTTCCTGTCGCGTAAAGAAGCCCAAGGCAGTACTGCCCCTGCGCATCACCCTGCTCCGCAGCCCTGCGACACCACCTCAGCGCTTGCCCATTGTCATAAGGCATACCCTCGCCGAGAAAATACATAGCGCCCAGTTTACTCTGCGCTGCAGCGGCTCCTTGCTCAGCCGCTTTACGGTACCACTTGACCGCCTGCTTGTAGTCCTGCGGCGTGCCTTGTCCATAATAATACGCCAGCCCCAGGTTGTACTGCGCTATGGCATCACCTTGCTCAGCTGCGTTCCGATACCACTTAAGCGCCTGTCCGTAATCCTGAGGCACACCTTGCCCCTGACTGTACCAATACCCTAACTTAGCCTGAGCATTCGGATAACCCTGCTCGGCAGCCTTGAGATACCAATTCAGTGCCTGCGTGTAATCCTGAGATACGCCTTGTCCGTTGGCGTATAAATACCCTAGATTAGCCTGCGCGTTCGCATCGCCCTGCTCGGCGGCCAGGAGATACCATTTCACACCCTGCGCGTAATCTCGGGGCACGCCTTGCCCCCTGATATAAAAAGACGCCACGTTGTGCTGTGCTTTCACCTGCCCCTGCTCTGCAGCCTTACGGTACCAATTCAGCGCCTGCAGATAATCCCGGGGTACGCCTTGCCCGTTATCGTACATGACACCCAGGTTGTACTGTGCGTTCGCATCGCCCCGTTCAGCATCCTGTTCAAAAAACGTTAATGCCTCGGCATAGTTGCCGGCATCGAAGGCAGCGGCTCCATCATTGGCGGCGCCGGCTGACGCCCATCCAAAAAAAATCGTTACCAACATTGTCTGTGCTGCGATAATTTTTTTCATGGTTCGCTCTCGATTCTACCGTGCGAGACAGTGTAACTTGTAGGCATCGAAGTCGCTCCGTTAACCCACTGTGTTCAATCCGGAGACAGGAGCTTGTCACGAGCGATCCCTGCCTCAACGGGCTACATTAGCTCACGCAAGGTCAGTGCGTTACAGACCTATGACCGGGTTCACATCAATCAGGTTCGCACCATATCGAAGGGGGTGACCCCCTCCGGCAGAGGAGGCCGTCGAGTCAACTCGGAAACGGGCATACCCGATTCAAATTTTTCTATCAATTCGTCAGGGTCAAACACGATGCCGACCGGGTTCTTGTCAAATTCGCCGCTCGCAAACCACTGTGCCGTCTCTTCGACTGTGGCGAAATTATCTATCTGAAGCTCAACCGCACCGCCGTCTGGATCCCTGTAATAAAAGGATGTCGTCGTGCCGTGGTTGATACACCAAAAAGGCTTAATCTCCTCAGCCGCAAGCCGCGTGTAGGTAAACAGTAAATCGGCGAGATCTTTATAGGTAAATGCGACGTGATCTGTGCCGGCAGTATTTGCGACCGGGTCGACCAGCCCTGGCTCAGCCAGAATGGCCACCCGGTGATGCTCTTCGTCGTAGGTCAGGAATGCAAAATGATCCGTCTGTAAAACGACTTCAGCCTGAAGAACAAATTGATACCACTCACGCATCGCCGCAAAACGTGACGTTCTGCGTACGATATGGGCCAGCTTCACAGGGGCCACCTGCCCGCGCTCTAGCGCTGTGCGGGGAAGTTCTGCATTACTCATAATACATCCTCTGGTGGCATCCGCTGCTGTGCCCAGTATAGAGCAAATAGAACAGTCGGCGTCAGCCAGTTCTGCATAGGCACCGAACACCGACACGTTGACCGCGCTCGCTCAAATTGCAGCTGCGTTAGATCCGATGATCACCCGGTGAGCGCCTCGCACAGAAGCATGTTGCACCTGCCCTGTCGTCGCTTGTTTGGCGCCAGCCCATGGCCCTTGTTGAACGTGTCCGTGGTCTGTAACCCGGGACATAACCGGGCAACAGAGAGGCGAGGCAGTGCAAATTGTCCGAATATGATTCATTTGCGGCGGCCTCTCTAGGCTATTCTCTTTCTTAAATCGACAGCATTGCCGCAATGACCGCGTTTCAAGTGGCCCCGGTGGGTGCACGTCTTACCGGGACCGCAGGGTGAAACCGCCATCCTGACTGCAGCTAATCATTATTCTGAGAGTGCCTTTTATGATAAAAATCAGATCACTCGCACCCGCCCTGGCCCTGACAACAGTTTACAGCGCCCACATCATTGCCCAGGGCCCCATGCTCGAAGAGGTTATCGTCACCGCCCAGAAGCGGACCGAAAATCTGCAGGACGTGCCCATTTCCATTATTGCCATCAGTGGCGAAAAAGTGAACGATTTCGCCATCATCGACCTGCAGGAGCTCACTACCTACGTTCCCAATGTCACCATTAACAATGGCGCGGGCACCCCGAACCTGTTTATTCGCGGCGTGGGCTCCGGCACCAACTCCGGATTCGAGCAATCGGTGGGCATGTTCATCGACGGCGTATATGCCGGCCGCGGCGCACTGGCCGCGGTGCCCACCACGATGGATCTGGAACGAGTAGAAATACTCAAGGGGCCGCAGGGCATCCTGTTTGGCAAGAACACCGTTGCCGGTGCTATCAGCATCACCACGGCTAAACCCACTGACGAGTTCGAAGGCATGGTTGAAGCCCTGTATGAACACGATCAGGGCGAGCAGCAATACAGCTCCGTGGTATCCGGGCCGCTCACCGACGACCTGTCCGGCCGGCTGGCGGTGCGTTATACCGAGATGGACGGCTGGTGGGAAAATATCGTTACCGGTGAAGAGGGGCGCAACGACGACCTCTGGTATACCCGTGGCAGTCTCCGCTGGCTACCCACCGATACGCTGGAGATTAACGCCAAATACGAGTACGGCGATTTCGACCGCAAGTCACGCCCCACCGTGGTCTATCAGTCTGATTTTGAAGGCCAGGAAAACGCTTTCGGCGGCGTACCTTTCCCCGTGGTCTCCGACCGGGACAAGGGCGCAGGCGATGTTGATGGCCGCAGCCAGACCACAACGGACGTGTTCGCCGTCACCGTGGACTGGGAGCTGGACTTCGCCACCCTGACTTCAATCTCTGCCTATTCTGCCTATGACGAGAAAAGGGACCCCGGCAATACCGATATGGCCGCGACCCCGGGCCTGTCGCGCTCTGGCAAGGAAGACTTCAAACAGTACAGCCAGGAAATACGCTTTGTCTCGCCCGGTGGCGATACCATTGACTGGATTGCGGGCGCCTATTATCAGTATAACGAGCTGGATATCAGCCAACAGATTTTTGCCATCGACTTCGCCCAGTCCGGCCCACTCAGCGTGGCAGGCGCACTGTATGCCGACCCCGACACACTTCCCGGCGTGCCCAGTAAATTCAATCAGGATTCCGAGAGCTGGTCGATCTTCAGCTCGGGCACCTGGCATTACACCGATACGCTGCGCTTTACCCTGGGCGCCCGGTACAGCGATGAGACCAAGGATCTGGACAAAGAGACCTTTTCCGACGGTCTGCAAATCAGGCTTGGAGACGCCTTTTACTTCGCCAACCCGTTGAATCAGGAATTGATCGCGGATGTGCGACAGCATTCCTTCACCGGTCTGAGTCGCGATGAAGACAAGTGGACATTCTCCGGCATCGTGCAGTGGGATGCCAGCGAGGACGCCATGTTGTACGCCAGTATCGGCACCGGGTTTAAAGGCGGTGGTTACGATCAGGCCTACAGTGGCGCAGGGTACGAGATTCGTCTGGCAAACCCTGTCACTGGTGAGCTCACTGGCGAGTCGGTACCTGGCGCCGATCCCTCGATACTGGAGTATGAGCCCGAGGAAGTAATCTCCTATGAAGTCGGCGCAAAGATGCGCCTGCTCGACGGTGCGGCGGAACTGAACATTGCCGTGTTTCGCTCTGAATACGACGATTTACAAACCAGTTCCCTCGTCGGTGATGTATTCCGCGTCGGCAATGCCGGAGAATCGATCAGCCAGGGCGTAGAGGTCGATGGGCGCTGGCAAGCCACGGATCGACTGTCCTTTGGCGGTGCGGTGGCCTATCTCGATGCTTATTACGATGATTTCGAGGGCGCCACCTGCACCATCCCGCAAGCCACCGATCCAGCCAACAACCCGGGGTGCCTGCAAGAAGATGGCAGCAATATTGAAGCATTCGGCCAGCCCGGCGGCCAAAACCTGAAAAACGAGACACTCCTGTTCGCCCCGGAATGGAGTGCCACGCTCACCGCGCGTTATGTCATGCCGGTGAGTGAAACGCTGGTGCTGGCCAATAGCCTGGACGTCAATTACGAGGATTCGTTTTATTCGGCGCTGGACCTGGACCCCAACACCAAACACGGTTCCACCACCATCTTCAACGCCCGTATCGCGCTGGCCAGCGTGGACCGCAGCTGGTCCGTTGCCTTGATCGGTAAAAACCTGACCGACAAGAAATCCAATATCTGGAATAACGATGTACCGATTTCTAACTCCAACAGCTACTTCGGGTTACCTAATCGGCCCCGCTCGGTCGCGATACAAGCACGGTATAATTTCTGACGCAGCAGCCTTTGACGCAGCGATAGCCTGAGCGCGCAGCGCAACACCAGATACATACAGGCCCACAGAATTGAAACGGACACGCACCGTATGCTCAAGAAAATGGCTTTGGGGATTTTTGTACTGCTGCTCGCAGGCGCCGGTTATATCGCGATCAAGCTGCTGATTCCCTTGCAGGCCTCCGCTGACAGAAACGGACCGGATACCGCGCCCCGCGACTATGCCATGCAAGACGATAGCAAGGTAAGCCTGCCGACCCCACAAGCGGCCATTTACCCGGCGGCGCCCAATCCTGATATGAACCTGTACTGGGGCGAATTGCATTTGCATACCAGTGAAAGTTTTGATGCCACCCTGTTTGGCAACACGTTGACCATCGACGATGCTTACCGCTTCGCCAAAGGCGAGCCCTTAAACAGCCCCGGTGGCGAGACCATGCAGCTCACCCGACCCCTGGACTTTGTAGCGATCACCGATCACGCAGAGGGCTTCGGCACCCGCACGCACTGCGACAGCCCTGACCTCTCCCTGGCGGAGCGCGCCGCCTGCTGGCTGGCCAACGAGCCTAACCCGATGATTTTCCAAATCCTGACCAGCCGTATTCGTGGCAAAGCGGCACCGGGCGATCCCTCAAAGCCTGCCGGCGTCTATCAGCCAGAAGCACGCCAAGCCCCCAAGCCCGGCGCTTTTCCCACCTGCCGCTTTGGCGATAACGCGCTCGAGCGATGCTACCAAAACGCCAGAAATGATTGGGCTCGCTATGTCGAGCTTGCCGACAAGTACTATGAACCAGGTGAGTTGACCACGTTAATCGGCTATGAGTATTCACCGGGACTACCCGAACAAGGCAAGCACCATCGCAACATACTGTTTCGCTCTAACATCGTTCCCGAGCGCGCTATCTCAAGCCTGGATGTACCCAACGCCATCGAGCTGTGGCAGGGGCTTGAAGCCACCTGCGGCGAGGGTTGCGACTTTCTGACGATACCGCACAACCCCAACAAGGCATGGGGCCTAATGTACTCGCGCTATACCTGGGATGGCCGCGAATATAACGAATCCGACTGGCGCCTGCGTCAGAAACGCGAACCGCTGGCCGAGATCTTCCAGATCAAGGGCGCACAGGAGTGCGCGCTTGGCGTGGGTGCCACCGATGAAGAATGTGCTTTCGAACAGGTATTCGACCCCTGCGAACCGGGCGAAAAGACCGGCTGCGCCTTTGCAACCGGTTTCGTACGACAGGGTCTGAAAGTCGGTCTTGAACTTGAGCAGGAATTGGGCTTTAACCCCCTCCAGAGCGGTTTTATCGCCGCCACCGACAGCCATAACTCTAACCCCGGCGATGTCGAGGAATGGGACTTCCCCGGCGCGATCGGTGCGGCTACGTCCTCCGCGCAGAGGCGCCTGCGAGAGACCGACGCAACCGCGCCTGCCTATAAAACGCCTCTGAAATTCAACACATCGGGTGGATTGGCGGCAGTGTGGGCCCCTGAAAATACACGCGAGGCAATTTTTGATGCACTGGCCCGCCGCGAAACCTATGCCACCTCGGGTCCACGTCTGGCCGTGCGTTTCTATGCCGGCTGGGGGATTGATGATGCCGTCGTGGCGGAACACAACCCGTTCCAGTCTTTGATCGCAGACGGTGTGCCAATGGGAGGCGTTTTGCAGGTGCCTCAAAACGCAGGCGAGGCATGGCAACAGTCGCCTGGTTTTTTTGTCTGGGCAACACGCGATCCAATCGATGCACCCCTGCAGCGGGTACAAATGGTCAAAGGCTGGATTGATCCTGAGGGTGAGACCCGGGAAACCGTTGTGGATATTGCCTGTGCCGACGGTATGACAGTTAACCCTGTCACAGGCCGCTGCCCGGATAATAGCGCCAGCGTCGATCTGGAAACCTGCCGCTTCAGCCGCGATTCCGGCGCCGATGAACTCAAGGTCGTCTGGCATGATCCTGGCTTCGACCCCACCCAGAGTGCGTTCTATTATGTTCGCGTGCTGATGAACCCCACCTGTCGCTGGTCAAGCTACGATGCGATACGCCTTGGGCGCGAACCCGATCCTCGTGTCCCCGCGACTATTCGCGAACGGGCATGGACCAGCCCAATATGGCTTTATCCCAAAAAATGATTGTCGAAATGATGGCCTATCAAACTCTCGCGGCCTCCCGCTCCGTGTTAAGGAATCATTGAATTATGTTTTTTCGCATTGCAACAGTGTTGGCGATCACTCTCACCGCGGGCTGCTCCGGCGATACCTCGGAATCAGCCAAGCGTGAAGAAGCGCGAGAATACTATCGCACCAATAATATGATCCTCCCGGGGAGTGATGAAATCATCACCTTCGCATCACTGCCCGAACCCAGCGCCAGTCGCCCTGCGCCCAGCCCCGAGCGCAATGCATACTTTGGTGACCTGCATGTGCATACAACACTGTCATTCGATGCTTCTGCTTTCGGCACAACCGCGTCTCCGGCAGACGCCTATCGCTATGCCCAGGGCGAGGCGATCAGGCACCCCAGTGGCTTTGATGTGCAACTGGCACAGCCACTGGATTTTTACGCAGTGACAGATCACGCGGTCATGCTGGGTCTGATTAACGAAGCAGAAGACACCAGTACGGCGGTATCGCAGTATGACTTTGCAAAGCCCTATCACAACATGAATGAGTCCGTGGATGGCGGCATACTGGATTTGGCAAAACGCAGCCTCGTGTTTAGCAATTTTGTCAGTGACGTAGTCGCGAACCTCCTTGATGGTACGATTAATAACGCGGTGATAAACGATGCGCTAAAATCTGGATGGGTACAGGCGATTGAAGCGGCCAATGCCGCCTATAAACCCGGCACTTTCACCACGTTTGCAGGGTACGAGTTCACCTCATCGACCGACGAACGAGAAGCCTTGCATCGCAATGTGATTTTTCGCGGCACCGAGCGCTTGCCCGCGCGGCCGTTCTCACGATTCAATAGCATGAATCCCGAAGGCCTGTGGGACTGGATGGATAGATTGCGCGAGCAAGAGGTTGAAAGCCTTGCGATACCACATAACAGCAACGGCTCCAACGGTGCGATGTTTGCGTTTACCGACTGGGACGGTAATCCCATTGACCAGGAGTACGCCGAGCAACGGTTGCGCAATGAACCGCTGGTAGAAATCACACAGGTAAAAGGTACATCGGATACTCATCCCGCGCTGTCCAAAAACGATGAGTGGGCTAATTTCGAAATTTTCCCAATGCGCACGTCTACCCGAATTCCCAGCGATCCACGGGGCAGTTATGTGCGAAACGCCTGGCAACGCGGGCTTGCCATGAGTGAATCGGATGATGCCAATCCTTACCAGTTTGGTGTGATCGGGGCCAGCGATACGCATACGGGCGCAGCCTCACTTGAAGAAGACGACTACTTTGGAAAAATCGGCGCGTTTGATAGCACTGCCGAAAAACGCGGCTCAGTACCAGCAAGTTTCCTTTATGGAACCCTGGTCAAACTGGCGGCACCCGAAATGGTCGAGGAGGTAGACGGGGAAGACTACCTGGATTTCTCAGGCTACAAGTACTGGAGCGCATCGGGTATTGCCGGGGTATGGGCAGAAGAAAATACCCGTGAGGCCATTTATGATGCGCTGCGCCGCAAGGAAACCTTCGCCACCAGCGGCACACGGATAAAGGTTCGATTTTTCGCGGGTTACGACCTCGCCGACGCACGACTGGATAGCCCTGACCTGGCAAGCGCCGCCTACCGGGACGGAATCACCATGGGTGGCACGCTGCAGGCAAGCGATGATCAGCAGCCCACGTTTTTGACCTGGGCCGTCGCGGACCCGAACACAGCGCGGTTGCAGCGGGTTCAAGTTATCAAAGGCTGGCTCGAAGACGGCGAGCACCGCGAGCAGGTCTATGACGTGGCCTGCTCCGATGGCCTGAGTGTAAACCCGCAAACACATCGCTGCCCGGATAACGGCGCACGGGTCAATCTGGATGATTGCTCTATCACAGCAGACGTTGGGTCGAGCGAACTCAAAGCGTTGTGGCAAGACCCCGACTTCACCCCGGGGCAAGACGCGTTCTACTACACTCGTGTGCTGGAGAACCCTGTCTGTCGCTGGTCCACCTGGGATGCCATACGCTCCGGCGAAAAGCCGCGTTCAGACTTACAAGCCACCCTGCAAGAACGCGCGTGGTCATCGCCGATCTGGTACAGCGCATCCAGTGAAACAAACCACTTCGTAGATTGAGGCAACTATGACCAAACCCTATGAATCTGTCGATGTGCTGATTATCGGCGCTGGCCTCTCCGGGATTGGCGGTGCCTGCCAACTGCGGCGCAAAAGCCCTGAGCGCAGCTTTATGATCCTCGAATCCCGTGCGGCCAGCGGCGGCACCTGGGATTTATTCCGTTATCCAGGAATCCGCTCCGACAGCGATATGTACACTTACAGCTACGGTTTCAAACCGTGGCGCGACAAATCAACCATCGCGGACGGGCACAAGATTCTCAATTATATCCGTGAAGCGGCCGCGGAATATGACGTCGAGAAAAACATTCGCTACAAACATAAAGTAGTGACCGCCAACTGGTCCGACGCGGACAAACAGTGGTTGATAACCGCCCGGCATGGCGACACCGGCGAGATGATCACAGTCGGCTGCAAGTTTGTCTTTAATTGCACCGGCTACTATGACTACGAGCAGGGGTATACGCCAGAGTTTGCCGGCCTTGATGATTTTAACGGCCAGGTCATTCATGCCCAGCATTGGCCCGAGGATCTGGATTATCAGGGCAAGCGTGTCATTGTCATCGGCAGTGGCGCCACGGCCGTAACGCTGGTACCCACCCTGTCCAAGGACACGGCTAGTCTGGTGATGTTGCAGCGTACGCCGACCTACATCGCTACCGTACCCTCTGAGGACCCACTCGCAGACAAACTGCGCAAGTGGCTTCCTGAAAGTTGGACATTCCGCCTGACACGGTGGAAAAAAGTGCTCTTTCAAATCTATATCTACAAGCTGTCGCGCAAGCGCCCAGACGATTTACGCCGGTTTATGCTGGGACAGGTGCGTCAGGCCCTCGGGCCGGATTATGATATCAAGACGCATTTCACGCCGCCTTACAACCCATGGGATCAGCGCCTGTGCGCAGTGCCAGACGGCGATATGTTCAAGGCGATTAAACAAGGGCATGCAGAGGTGGTCACCGATCATATCGAGCGGTTCAACGGCACCGGTATTGCACTCAAGTCTGGAAAACAGCTGGACGCCGACATCGTTATCCTGGCAACCGGATTGAATCTGCAGTTTGCCGGAGGAATTGAGTACAGTGTCAATAATAAGGAAGTCGACTTCAGCAAACATTTTATCTACCGCGGCATGATGTTCTCGGATGTGCCGAATATGGCATTCACGGTGGGCTACACCAATTCATCGTGGACGTTAAAAACCGATCTGACCAGTCACTTTGTGTGTCGACTATTGAATAAAATGGCGCGGGGCGGCTATGCGAGTGTGACACCGCGCATGAAGGGAAGCGTCGAAGAAATTCCCTTGCTCGATTTCGACGCAGGCTACGTGCTCCGTGCCAGAGAACAATTTCCCAAGCAAGGCAACAGACTGCCCTGGCAGAACTACCAGGACTACATCAGGGATTTCATTGGACTGCGTCTTCGCAGCCTGCGGGACAAGGAATTAGAATTCAGATAATACTGGCGCCGCACAATACAGGGCAACGAGACAACCACGAGCCGGCTATTAGCTGGCACTTTAAACGGAAAATATAGCAATGAAAATAGCGCTGACAATAGTCATCAGTCTTCTCATAATCGTCGGTGCAGGCCGAGCATTGCTGACACTGCCCGCGGTACAGGACGCCGTCATTGAGCGTGGCACAGCCATACTTGCCAGCCGCGGCGCTGAGCCCTTTCCAGAATCAGAGAGCCTGAGAGTCTATGTCTGCGGCAGCGCATCACCGCTGGGCACCGGGCAGGCACAGGCCTGTATAGCGGTCATCACACCGGAGCATTTTTTTCTGATCGATTCTGGCGCTGGCTCCACCGATAACATCAACCGTCTGGGACTGCCCGCAGATCGACTGCAGGGCTTATTGCTCACGCATTTTCACTCTGACCACATTGCTGAGATTTATGAGGTCAATCTCGCGTCCTGGGTACAGGGTCGACCGACACCGCTCACCGTCTACGGCCCGTATGGCGTTGCAGAAGTAACCAATGCAATCAATGGGGCCTACCGGCAGGATCGACTGTATCGCACGGGCCACCACGGAGAAGAACTGCTGCCACCTGCGCTTGGCGTACTGGCCCACAAATCCATTCTTCCAGGCGTCATTCTGCAGGACGGTGATCTCACCATTACAGCCTATGTCGCCGAGCATCCGCCTATTCATCCCGCAGTGGGCTATCGGTTTGACTACCGCGGCCGCAGCGTTGTCATCTCAGGCGACAGCAATGTTACCGACAAGACGCTGGCGATAGTTGAGGGCGCTGATCTACTGCTCCACGACGCGCTGTCGCTACCGACGGTAACAGCGCTGACAGAGGCGTTGAGTGCAGAGGGTCAGTCGCGGCAATCAAAAATTGTATTCGATGTCATGGACTATCATGCCTCGACCGACGCCCTGATTGAGCTGGGCCAACAGTCCAATGTCGATATGGTGGCCTTCTATCACCTAGTGCCGGTACCGCCCACGTCCCTGTTTGAGGACGTCTTCTTGCGCGGTGCACCGGACAACTTTCTGGTCACAGAGGACCTTATGTGGTTTGAGCTACCTGTTGGCAGTGACGACATCATCGTACATCGCCCGTAGCGCGCAATTTTAAGGAGAAAAGGCATGACGCACAGCGAACCTATTCGACTAACAGGGGGCACCGGGTCACCCTATACCCAAAAGATGGTCGCCCTGCTGCGCTACCGACGCATACCCTATGCAATCAACTGGGGCATGCCGGCGGAGGCGTGTGAGGCAATGGGCGTGGAGAAACCGCGGCCGACCTTCGAGCCCACCTTCTTCTTTGAAGAGGCAGGGCACACAACAGCGGTTTGCGACTCCACACCGATTATCCGGCGTCTGGAAGAAACCTGTGCGGACCGCTCCGTACTGCCTGCTGACCCGGCCCTGGCGTTTATCGACTATTTACTCGAGGATTTCGCTGACGAATGGTGCACCAAGTATATGTTCCATTATCGCTGGCATGCGACGCTGGACGCGGACAACGCCGGCACGCTGTTGCCGCTCAGTATGAACGTGAGTATGCCCAACGATGCCCGTCAACAATTCAAGGATTGGGTAAAAGATCGACAGATTAACCGACTGTACGTGGTGGGCTCCAACGACACTACAGCAGCGGTGATCGATGCAAGCTATCGGCGCTTTCTTGCTGCTATGGAGAAACACCTGGGCAAGCAACCGTACCTGCTGGGTGCCCGGCCTGCCGCTGGAGACTTCGGCCTGTTCGGCCAGTTGAGTCAATTGGTGGGGTTCGACCCCACACCCCGGGCAATTGCCCATGACGTGTCTCCGCGCACGGTCGCCTGGGTTGATCTCATGCGCGACCAGAGCGGGCTCGAGCCCACCGAACAGGACTGGGTGAGTATTGCGGATCAACCCTCTACCCTGCGTGGCCTGCTGCAAGAGGTCGGCCGCATGTATGCCCCCGCGCAGTTGGCCAATGCACAGGCGGTTGAGGCAGGAGAAAAAACCTGGGAAGCGGTCATCGATGGCGCGCCCTGGACCCAACAGACCTTCCCCTACCAGGCCAAGTGCCTGCGCTGGACCAACGAACACTACCGCGCCCTTGGTGAGTCCGACCGCGCCCGTGTCAACGCACTGCTTGAGGGCACCGGCGTTGACACCATGCTTTCACTCGATTGAAGAACCATGACGCTATCGGCATTTGCGCAAACGCGTGTGCCGCTGCTGTTAGTGACCGCGGCAAGGGGCAGTGTGTCATGCTAGCCGGCACCGTCTCGCGCCCGGTGTTGGGTGACCAGAGACATTGCCGCTCAACACTGTTTGATCGATGCTAGCCCTTGCTCCACTGAAGGGGTTTTTGCGGCGCAGCCACTGAAAATGGCTGTTATTGTTCATTGTATTACGCCACTGACGCGCGAGATGAGCGCAGCACGAACCCGAGTCTCATACCCCGCTTCTATGAGGATTTTTCCAAAGATAGACGGGAAAATTTGAGTAAGATGCGCCGAGGAATGAGCGGCGCGATCCACTTCAGCACGAAACCGAGCAGCTTACTGTTTACGACCACCCGCTTTCCTTTTCGCATTGCGTTGTATCCGCAGATCGCGACCGATTCAGCCGACGCGCCAAATTGAAATACCCTGACGCCCTCAAGGTCGCCGGCTTCCGCGAAACCGGTCATCACCGGTCCGGGACAAAGTGCCGTCACCGTAACACCGGTACCGGAGAGCTCTTCCGCCAGTGCTTCAGAAAATGACAGCACAAACGCTTTTGTCGCGTAGTACACCGCCTGCAGAGGACCGGGAATGAAAGCCGCTGTCGATGCGACGTTTAGCACCTTTCCACTTCCTCGCTGTATCATTGCCTCCAGATAAAGATGCGTCAGGGTTACCAGGGCGCCCATGTTGAGTTGCATCATGGCTTGATCACTGCGCAACTTTCTCTCGTAGAATTTACCGTGCCCTCCGACGCCGGCGTTATTGATGAGCAGGGATACCTTGATACCCGCTGCCTCGGTCTGCGCGAACACGCGGTCGGCCGCATCATCCCGCGACAAATCCATTGCGATGGTAAGCACAGATATGCCGTGGCTTGATTCAAGATCAGCTTTTATCTCTTCGAGTTTCTCGCGATTTCTGGCGACCAATACCAAATCGCCTCCTGTCGCTGCATGAATACGCGCGAACTCCGCACCGATGCCTCCCGAGGCACCTGTTATCAAAGCTGTTTCAGACATAAATTATGTTACCCCAGGCTGCGCCAGTAGAGAGACAGTACAAGCCTCTGCTTCAGGTGGCGGATGATGAATAGACCTGCCGGCGACGTATTCGCTTGCGGTACCGGGCCGGTGCGCAGGAGGCTACAACATCCGTACCCGGTTTTCTACGTTTGCGGGTTGTCGCTCAGTTATCGAAACTCAGCGAGACGCTCCGCGGTATCGAGAATATCGATGTATTCTGTATCCCGCTCTTTGATAAGGGCCTCCTCGATAGCGAGGCCCTCCTGGTTCATATTATAAAGGTCTTTCATGGCCGCGACTGCCGCGCGTGAGTTCCCGGCAATCTCAGCCGCGCGCCGTGTCACCAGATCATCCAGCTCTGCGTCTCCTGCGACGGAGCGATTGGCAATACCCAGTCGCTCTGCCTCATCTCCCCTGAACACTCGCGCCGAGTAAGACAACTCCTTGGCTTTGCGAACCCCTATTGCCTGGGGCAGGGTCTGAGACATCCCCCAGGTGGGACGCAGGCCAAACTTCGTGTGAGTATCACCAAATTTTGTCGCATCGGTGGTATAGATAAAGTCACAGTGCAAGGCCAACTCCAGCGCACCGGTAAAACAGGCACCATGCACCCTGGCGATCACAGGCACCCACGCGCTGCGAATGGCGCTGTAGGCCTGCCTCGCGGGCGCGTCAAAAACATCGCCTATGCGGCCATAAGCCGGTTCAATATCCTGCAACACCTTGAGGTCGACACCGGCCGAGAAAGCGCGCCCCTCGCCCTGCAAAACAATCACCGAAACGGCTTCGTCGGCACTGGCGCGGTTAACCAAAGCAGCAACGCTCTCCAACATTTCCGGATGTAACGCGTTCATGGCGTCCGGCCGGTTAAAGCTGATAGTCAGTATGCCGCTGTCCAATCGGGTCAACAGCTTATCGGTGACTGATTGATAACACTCGCTCATTCGTCTTTACTCTCTGTTGCAGTTGGGGATACCGGACGATCAAAGATTTTGCCGTCCTCGGCAATGGCGGGTCGTTCCGCGCTTGCGATTCTAAGCGTTTACCGGGAACACAATAGAATCATTTTCGGTCACATGCTGCTTGCGGTAAGCGCCGGGAGTCACACCGTTCCAACGCACAAACGCCCGGCGAAAGTTAACTGTTTCGCTGTAACCCAGCAGATGCGCAATATCGGCGACGGTCAACTCGGTTTCGATTAGATACTCGCGCGCGAGTAAATCCCGGACCTCTTCAGCGGTCGCTCGAAAAGTTGTCGATTCCGCAGCCAGCCTCCTCCTCAGGGTGCGCTCACTGACATGCATGCTCTCAGCGACCTGCGCGATATCAAAAAAATCCCCAGCGGACTGAATCAGACACTGCCTGACATCGGCAGTGGTTTTTTCTACGCTACTCAGCCCGCGCAACATCTCCTCACACTGTTGATGAAACAACACATGCTCCGAGCGGTTCGCCGTTTTCACAGGCGTGTCGAGAACCGCCGACGGGAGCAATAACTGACTGTGTTCGCAGTCGAATGTCACGGGTACGTTAATTGCTTTCTTATAGCAAGCAACGTGTGCAGGCCTGGAATAATTCAAGTGTACTTCTACACCCTCTGCCCTTTCTACCTGCTTGCCATAAAGCGATCTGCCCACTGCAGAAATGTTTGAGAAAGCCAGTTCGGTGACCAACCGCTGCCGCGCAGAGGTGTTCACGGTTATATCCGCACGCAATAGCAAACCGCCCTCATACTCCCGCGCTGTCCAGCTCGGCTGGAACAATACCTGTCCATAACGAAGTAAAAGCTGGAGACTCTCGCGCAGATTCGCGCAGCTCATCAACGCAAAACCAAAACTGCCGTAACTGGCTATACCGACCATTTGACCCAGGCGTAGCGCCAAACAGGGATCGCCAACAAGGTGAGTGGCAACCTCCAGGACTTTCATCCACTCGGCGCTCTGCACTGTTAACGAGGTATCTGACACCGTAATACCTTGAGTGCGGAGTTCAGCCAGCAGCGCTTCAGCGCCAATACCGGCGCTTTCCAACGCCAATAGCAAATGATGATGAAGATCCTGCTGCACCCGGATGGCTCTCATCTAATCCCTCTTAATGCCCAACCAAAATGGCACTGCGCAAGGTGAATGAACGCACTCACCGCCGCGATAACGGCCGAATATGATTCCTTTTCTGACCTGCCTCGAACTATACTTCATTTCGTAAAGCGGTTGGAATGAATCGTGTAATGCTTCGGGCATGCAGGGGAGTGACTGTGGCACTGCGGGTAGTCAATCCAGTTGCAGGCTTGCAAAATTCAAAGCGGTGAAACAAGAACATGAATCTCCAACCCGACAAAAACGTAAAACCCACCCATATCACTGCGACAACAACCGGCCAGCCCCTCGCGGGACATCGCGCCACCCTGACCCTGCTCATGCTGGCCTATACCCTGTCCATGTGCGACCGCATGATTCTCTCCATACTGTTTCCCGACATCAAAGTAGAGTTTGGTTTAACAGACACACAGCTGGGGTTGCTGGGTGGGATTTCATTCGCCCTGTTTTACGCCACCATGGGCCTGCCCATTGCGCGCCTGTCTGACCAGTACAGCCGCAAGTGGATCATTATTGCCAGCCTGATTGTGTTCTCTTTGATGACGGCTTTCAGCGGCTTCGCACTCGGCTTTATCAGCCTGCTGATACTCCGGATCGGTGTGGGGATTGGTGAGGCCGGAGTGAACCCCGCCAGTCAGTCGATCATCGCGGATTACTTCCCGCCCCAGGGTCGAGCATTTGCCATGGCCATCTTAATGCTGGGTGGTAGTCTCGGCATGATGTTTGGTTTTGTAGGTGGTGGTTTTATTGCCGAAGCCTACAGCTGGCGTATTGCGATGATCTCTGTGGGCGTCCCCGGCCTGTTACTGGCGGTTTTTATGGCGAGGTCACTGAAGGAGCCGGCCAGAGGTACCTATGAAACAGAAACACCCCTGCCGCCGCCGCCCATACGCACCACCGCGGTCGCCATGTGGGCCAATCCCGCCATGCGACACCTGATCGCAGGCTCGGTCATTGCAGGGATGATAGGTTATGGCTTCACCCAATGGTTGCCGACCTTCTTCATGAGAGCACACGATCTGAGCCAGTCCCAGGCCGGCCTGCTGATGGCAGGCGTGTTTGGCATAACGGCGGCAATCGGCGCGTTGACCGCCGGCAAGTGGTTTGATCGGCTCTCAAAACGTGGCTACCAATACGGCATGCGGATGCTCGCCATTGTGCCGTTCTTTACCATCCCATTCTTCATCATGGGTCTGTTAGCCGATAATCTCACGACCGCAATACTGCTTTTTATTATTCCCGGCTTCGCCGGTAATTACGTTATTGGCCCAACCATCGCCATGATACAAACGCTTTCGCCAGTCAACATGCGTGCAGTTTCCTCCGCGATAAAGATGCTGTGCCTTAACCTCATCGGTCTGGGACTGGGGCCACTGCTGGTCGGGATGCTGAGCGACTTTCTCACCCCGTTTTATGGGGAAGGTGCGCTGGCCGTCGGGCTTGCCTACTTCACGCTGATAGGTCTTTGGGGCTCCCTGCACTTTTTCCTTTGTGCTCGAGCGCTCGCCAGGCAGGCTGAGACAAACACGTGATTCAACGGCACGCCATTTGCGATACCTTGGTCGCGGACAGCGCTAATCTCGAGGTGCGTGACCTGTCCGAGACAGGCGGGGAATAATTACACCACTAGCAGCCCGCAATAATACACGCGTCTCCCGTACCGTCGTTATCAGTGTCTTCCTGCCCCGGGTTCGGTGTTAACGGGCAGTTATCCAGGGTATCGCCGATGCCGTCGTTATCGTAATCCGGGCCCGCGACTCCGTCACACGCGTCACCGACGCCATCGCTGTCACTGTCACCCTGACCGGTATTGGCCACGGTCGGACAGTTATCGAGACCATCGAACACCGTGTCCTCGTCGCGATCAATACCCATACGCGTTCCCGAACCCGGAGGAACGCAGGTATACGTGATGGGACCTTCGCTATTCGCCAGCGTGCGCAGACCAGTATTGCTGATGGTCGTATTGACGTCTGAGCGGAACAGTCCACCGACCTGCTCGCGCACCCAGCCGCGCTGCACGCCGCCCACTGTGCCCTTTGCGATCAGCTCACATTCCTTGGTG
>JAAENL010000046.1 GCA_024224435.1 Halieaceae bacterium | reverse complement strand
TTCACCTTTTATAGATTCTAAATAAACATACGTCACATCCGCTCAATTGGATTATCCTGAGGAACTGCGCGGGCTGTGTAGACGAAATCCGGTAGTTTCGCGGAATGTGGTAGCGGCAGCATCCAATGGCCTGAGGAGTATAATCCGGTCGTGGGAGCGGGAAGTGACGCAGTGCCGTCCCGCGTATAGTCTAGAATAGGGGGTAACCGGCCGTCAGGGTGTGGCGGCGTGGCTAGAAAATCGTAATATACTGCGGATAAAAGCTATGTTGTCAGGCTTTGCCCAATAACCAGTGGGGCGTCTACCCGTGAGGATGCTGTGCATTGCCGGGCGACCGAAGATATCCTGCAGCAGTTACAGCTTCACCACACTGGGTTTGCTGAACAGTTCCCGGAACCTAACGGCAGCCTGAAACGTTCAACCAGAGAGAAGATGATATGACAAGCGCCAATCTGAAGGAAAGGCTCGATGCGATTTTCGACGCCCACATGAATGCAGAACTGGCTGGCAATCTTGATGAGACCCTGGCGACCATGGCGCCCAATCCGCATCTCGTGAATGTTCCTACCATGGTTGGTGGACAGGGCCCGGCGGCGGTGCGGAGATTCTACTCCAAGCGACTGATCGGGCAGTTTTTCCCCCCTGATGCCGTATTTGAGACTATTTCAAGGACTTACGGTGAGGACCGGCTTGTCGATCAGCTAATCATATCGTTCACTCACACAATAAAGATGGACCACATTCTCCCCGGCGTTGAACCGACCGGAAAACCTGTAGAGGCTGTTTTTGTCGTGATTGTTGGCATAGAGGGTGACAAGGTCTCCTACGAGCATATTCTTTGGGATCAGGCGAGCGTTCTTGTGCAGATTGGGCTGCTCGATCCCGAGGGGCTGCCGGTTGTCGGAGCGGGTGCTGCAGCGAAACTACGAAACCCTGCTTTGCCGGATCCCTTCTTCAATGAGGGGTAACAGGGTAACGCAGCTTTACTGGGCGGGCTGGGTCGACAGAGCGATGGCCGGTGCTACAGCAGTATGTTTGGCGCAACGCAGCTAGGCAAATTGAATAGAAGCCTGCGCAAGACGTGACTATCCAGCTATCCCCTCGGCATTTTTTCCACAGAAGTCAGCGTCTATAAGACGTTAGTAGAGCCATGCTCAGCGATGATTTTATCGTTAATGGTTGCCTGTTCAGCCGAAGCGTCTATTGCACTGCAGCGACCGTTTTCCCATGTCTCATATGCTGAGTAGTCGGGCTCACCCACCTTTGTCAATGTATCCCAGACAAGAAGACACAGCTCCAGGTCTGACAAAAGCTCTGACCGCTTGGCTTCATCCAGCAGACTGGACATCGTCGAGCGGTCACGTGAAATACGAAGGCCATCTGCGACATCCAGATGAATAAAGTCTCGATCATTCGTCGAGAAAGTTGGCCAGTCGATGGGCAGCCCGGGCTTACCGGTTCGCGCGAACCCAGCCCATGCAGACATCATGATTTCGCGCATTTCCTCCCGCGATTCGCTGTCCGGATAAATATAGCTGGATATGGGGCCGTAGGTATAATTACCGGTCACAAATGCAATATCAATACCATGTGCGGCACCGATTAACTTTGGGAAATCTGCGAAAAAAGAATCTTCCTGATCATCCCAATCAAAACGATAGGCATATAAGTCCGGATACCCCGCTGTTTCCATCGCGGCCAGTGGCTCGTCAACGCCCCTAACCTTCCACGCGTCTGATCGGATACGCGTCCAGAAGTCATAGAGTTCGGGGTTTTTAATTTTGAGGCGCGGCGGCAATAGACGCGTGAATAGATAGTCGGCGTCTACAAAATAGCGATGCGTACCCAGCCATAGTGTAACCTCATCCCGGTTTGCTCCGGCGATAACAGGCACGTTCTTGGCCTTCGTGCTGTCTGCCAGTGCTGCGAGCATGCCCTCTTTCGGGAGAACGATTCCATCAGCTGTCGACAGCGGTATATCGCCATCGTTATCGAGTGCAGTGTAGTGCTCTAAAAGCCGAGCCCCCGGCACCCCATAGATAGATTCTGACGAAACCTCCGCTAGCTCGCCCGAATCAACCATGGCCGAAAAGAGCTGTGAACTGGAACGGCGCATTTCGGGGTGAGCCATGTTTTGATTGATTGCTTCATGCACCGTGGCTGTTTCCAGATAACCTGACTGTGAAATTGCTTTATGGAACAGGCCGTCACTCAGCGGACTGACAAGAAGCGCAAAGACATTATGCCCGCCAGCGGATTCGCCGAAGACCGTGACGTTATCTGGATCTCCGCCGAATTTTTCAATATTATTTTGCACCCATTTCAATGCCTGAATAATATCCAGCGTTCCGAAATTGGAACTGCGGTCGAGGCCTTTCGCTGACCCCTGCACGGCTGGATGACTGAACCAGCCGAACGGCCCTAGCCGATAGTTGATCGTAACAACGATCACGTTTTCGGTTTCGACCAGTGTGGAGAAGTCGTAATAACCCTTGTAGCCTGAGGTATTCCCCCCCCCGTGAATCCAGAACATGACGGGCAGAGACTCGTCACTATTTATCAGCGAGGGCGCCGTTATATCGAGGTACAAGCAGTCCTCTGTCCCGACCACGCCCTCGCCCGGCACGCCGCCTACGTCACTTGCAATCTGCAGGCACGCGACAGTATCTCGAGTAACAATTTCGCTGAAAGGCAACTCTACCGGTCGCGGGGCACGCCAGCGTAAATCGTTAACCGGAGGTTGTGCATAGGGAATGTCTCGGAAGGTCTTTACCGAATCATGAATGTCAGCGATAACCGGGCCAGACGTTGTCTCCACCCGGGTATGGCCGGGCGGGGTGCCGGTCTCAGTGCCACTTGAGCATCCCAGAACGAAAGCCAGCGCGAGGGCTGTTGGTAAAACGCGACTAATACGGGCTATCAACATGGTGAAAATCTCGAATTACTGCGATTGGTTTGCGCCCCATTATAGGCGCGGTGACAGTTGAATAACGACAGCGGCGAGGATACAGACAACGGTGCCATATAAAGCTGACTACGAGGAGTTGTCGGTGTTAGCACACTGCTGTCGCAGAATCCATCCTACTCGTTTGTCGAAAAAGCCGCTTTAAGGAACTTCACATGGGCTAGGTGTGCGTCACGCATACTTTCGAAAGACCCCATAAGACCATGCACCGCGCCATCGTATCTGATCATTTCTACGGGTACACCCGCCGCTTGCAGTTTTTTGCCATAGGCTTCTCCTTCATCCCGCAGGGGGTCATATTGGGCGGTAATGATAAGAGCTGGCGGTAAATCTTTGTGTGAGGACGCGAGTAATGGGCTTGCGGTTGGCTCTAGCCGGTCTGCCGCGTTGGGTAAGTAAGCGCCGATCATTGCCTCAATATTTTGTGATGTGAGTACGTAGCCCTCTGCAAAAAGCTGATCTGACTCATAAACAGTATCACTGGCATCGGTGGCGGGTACCGTCAACAACTGGGCAACAATAGCGGGGCCATTTTCCTCTCGTGCTCTCAGGGTGATTGCAGCCGCCAGGTTGCCGCCCGCGCTGCTGCCACCCACCGCGATGTAGTTAGCATCCAGACCCTGAGCTTTGGCGTGATCATAGAGCCAAAGGAGCGCGGCGTAACAATCGTCGACTGCGGCTGGCCAAGGGTGCTCAGGCGCCAGGCGATAATCTACAGAGAATATTGCGACCCCGGCGTCTGCAGCCATTGCGGCTACCCGGCCATCCCAGTCTTCCAGTTGGTTACCCATCCAGAAGCCGCCCCCATGAATCCAGAGCATTGCTGGCAACTCGCCCTCATGAGTGGGAATATACTTACGTAACCGAATAGCGCCTCCCGGACCGGGGATAGAGATATCCGAAATAGTTACCGCGTCCGTTACTGGCACCAGACGCAGCGCTGCTCCCATTTGGTCATTGGCTTGATTGCGCAGGATTTCAATACGCTCTGGATCAAGCACCAGTGGATCGGCACTCAATTCTGAAAACTTGGCAATAACAGCGGCGGCGATATCCAGCCTGCCCTGAGGCGTGAAAGTCCAACTGTAAGCGATAGTAATGAAACCGCAGGCCACGATAAAGATGAGGAGAAGTAGTCGTTTCAATAGTTTCATGCAGGTGTTTCCTGGTGGGAGCTCACGGCATGTTATCAAAGTCTATACTTTTTCGCTGCGTGCGGATGACCCAGTCAGCAGTTCCAGGTACTTCGCTTGTGTAGATACCCACCCGAAAGTCACGATGGCTTGGGGCACCGTGTAAGCTGCATTAGCTGTGTCGGCTGGGTAGGACAGGGCGCTGGGAGAATTCGACCCGCTTTTATCTTTTTCTTTTGAGAGCGCCAATCGATCATTACTTTGGCACTTTAGCCTTCGAAATCAATATGCGGGTCTAATCGAAAATTCTTCAGTCAGCCCCATAAAAGCATCATTATTTTCGTCAACACCAAAATGTCGAATTTGGTATGTGCCAGCTTCGATATCGTCCGGGATGTTCCACTCGAGCATTGCGATTGCTCTGCTGTCTTGAAAGCGCCAGCTTATTTGCGTTGACCAATCTGTATCGGTAGCGACCGTCTGCCAATTGGCAGCGGCTTTGCGTCTCACGTCAAGAAAATTATTTCCAGTAGCAAAGTATCTGTTTGGGTCGGCCGACAGGAATTCGGCCTTTACGGTGTCGCCGGGCCTGTATTCGCTATGGACGCGCAATGCGACGTCACCCGCTTTCATATTGCCGTGATCGGCCGCATCTCGATGATAAGGCAAGGCGAGCTCGGTTGATTTGCCGCGCCAATCGTCATAATCCGGTTGCGGTGCCATGTCTTGATCAGCTTGCAGCGCAGCGGCCAGTTGGCTCGCCACCTGCTGATAAGCGGGCAGTGACCAGCGCCCATGAAGATTGTGTGCGGCTTCATATTGCTGCAAGTCATACTCTTCCGGTGTCGTAACATACCCGGCGAATTCGTTGGAATAGCCCGCCAGTACGATATGGTGTGCCCAGTCACCGAGCTCACTCATTACGGCATCGCGTAAGCGTCGTCCGGCCATAGTAGTGACTTCACCCGGCATAGCTAATATGACGAACTGACCAATACGTGCCACGGTGACCGAATGTACTTGCGACTGTAATGGCGGCTTTTGGCTCCCGGTTTCGAATAGTATTGCTTTTGGCGCCTGACACAGACGAACCTTTTCTGTCCAGGCTGGTGCGCCCGTGACGATGCGGATCAGCCAGTCCCGCCAGACGCTTTGCTCGGTCATACCTTCTTTGAACAGGAAGTGAGCACCCCCGTCCTCTGTGGATCCACCTGCAAAGGAATAGCCATAAGCAGATGGACAGGTATGCTGAACGCCACTACCTGTAAAACGATCCTCGACCGCGTAATGTTCAAAATTGACATACACCTGGCGGGAATCAATGGGGCCGCTAAGCGTCTCCTTGGCTGATTCGAATAGAGCATATGCGCTCGCCACCTGCTGCTCGCCCATAATCTCCGTTGTTTCCACATCTGTCTCGCCCGGGCCAGTATTGTCGAGGTTAATATTCGGGGTAACATCGCCGGGGTCCGACTGAGCAAAGGCCGCCACGAATCTGGTCTCAGCAGGGGACGATGCTGTGTGGGCCTGCTCCACTGCCAGCGAGGCATAGCCCTTGTGATCGCCGGAGACCAAGCGGTTGTAATAGTTCATCGCTGTCGGATGCAAGGCATACCAATTGACCAGGCCGATGTCCCCACTATCGTCTGTGAACTTAAGGAGCGTCATCGTTTTATTTGTATCATCTGTATAACGAGCACGCTCATCGGCGGGATTTGCAAGGTAAGCGACCGCCGAGCGGTTTGCTCCCCCGTTCTCAACGCGTCCTGTGTTAACGAACACATTGCCGGGTTCAAGATCATCATGGGCGCGGATAATGGAATCGGCGATGCCCTCGACTACCGCGGCGTAATGTTCAGGATAAAACCCGCCATCGAGACCGGTGTCTGTGCGTGAATGCCAGTAGCCAGTGGGTCCGGCATGGGTGTGGGTGGCACTGATAATGACATTGTGCAGTCCATAGAGATTCCCGTAGCGTGCGTGCAGAATTTCAACAACCGCCAGTACCACGTGGTGATCGATGCTGCCCAGGTCAACACTGGCGAATACCAGACGCTGCGCGGGATCATTTAACTCGCCAATAACGAAAGCTCTGGAGAAGAGGCGTATGTGTAGGCCTTCGCCAATTTGATCGGGTCGTCCGAAACCCCACAACGGCATCCCCACCACGGGCCCTGTCACATCAGCTACTCCGCGGCCTACCAGATAGTGGTTGGCAGATAATGCGGTTTCCTCGACGACAGTATCGACCTCAATGCGGGCTGATGCACTGGCGATCAACAGTAAAAACGACAAAGCAACAGAGATGAAGGCCTTCATATCAGGCTCCCGCGGTTGTGAAACAGGCGCTCAAAGATCACTACTTTTCAGCGACAATTCGCCAATTTAGATCAGCGATCTTCGCTTTTTCGGCGTCGGTCCATGCCTGGCCGCCTTTCTGTAGCAGGTCAAGAGACTGCTCGACCCAGGGAGGCATCAGTTTGATTTTTTCCAGCCCGCGAACAATCCTTCTCACCCAAAGGATCAGGTCGCGTTTCTGCTCACAGATTGGCCATGCTTCACTCTTAGAGGGTGCCGAGAGCACTATATTAAATCCCGCTCGTTCCAGCGCGGCGCAAACATCAGCGGGGTACATCGACTGAGTCGCAGCCAGCGTAGGTAAAAAAGTTCTATGAAGCGTGGCGTGTTCGTTGTTATTCCAGTCAAAGTAGGGAGACAACAAATACTCCGAGCAGGCATAACGAGCTCCCGGCTTCAGCACGCGGTACATTTCTCTGGCGTGATCATCAAGCTCTTCCTTTTTGAAGAAGGGCCAAACGGCCTGAAAAGAGAAACAGCCATCGAAGCTTTCTGCAGCATACTCCAGAGGGTCATGATGATTGCCTACTTTAAAATGCAGTCGCTCACTCATATTGCACTCGTCAGCCCAATCAATCGCATTTTCGATTTGATTCGGATCAATGTTGTAGCCCGAGACCTGACCACCGGAAAGGGTTGCAAAGTGATGGGCGATTCTCCCTCTGCCGCAACCCATGTCCAGCAAATGTGTGTCTGCGGGCGCCTTCAGGTTAAGCTCATTGAAAATGGCCTCTTCAATAATTAACTGGTTTCCATAGAGGCCTTGGGAGTCGTCAAGCTGGGGTGGGATGTAGAGTTTTTCCAGGTCGAAAACAGACAGCATGTTGTTCAGTACCTTGTAATAGTCTGCTACTGCTTTAGTTTCGTCTTCTGTACTGGTTTCCTCGCCAGCCTGCATCCGCTGAAAAAATTTGTAAGCGTTAATGCAATCCTGCTTATCCTCGTCGGACAATGTGATCAAGCGTTTGATGCCGACAAAGGATGTTTTGATCCTGTACCAATTCATGGGATTACACGCTCCCTGTTGTGGTAAGTGGAGGAAATTGGGCTTAACGCAGAGTAGCACCATTTCTACGAGTGACAAGGTAACCTGGGTGAAAACAGCGGGAGGGCGGATTACAGGGGCCCCGTACACTTGTAGCGGCACCACATTTTCCGTGAAATGAAAAAGGGCGCCGATTGGCGCCCACGTTCAAAGGTTTAGTCTAACGAACGACTATTTGACCTGAATGATGATCTTTATGTCCACGTCAATAGAGTGGTGATCCGGCGCCCGCAGGCTTATACGAATCTCGTGTGGACCAGGCGCAATGTCAAAGGGAAGCTCCAGCTGAGTAGTCTCAGACCAGTCGGTAACGTGATCGGCATCGTCATCATCGGTGTCTAAATAAACGTGATAATGCCCCTCAGTGACGTCACCGTGGTCACCGTCGGCCATTGGGTGGTCTCCATCTCCCATCGAATGATCATCGTCGTCCATCGAGTGATCGCCGTTGTCCATGGGATCTTCACCACCGTGGCCGTGATTGCCATCGCTATGGTTTTCTGGCGGGATCAAATCGAAGTTATCGAAGGCAAGCTCGATAACCACAGTATCACCTGGTGCGAACTCGGCGTCGGCGACTGGACTTATGACAGCCACGGTCGCGTGTTTGTGCCCCCCGTTCATCAGCATGTCGTAATTGGCCATCTTGCTGCCAATCAGGATAAACATCTCATCATCGCTGGATGCCCCCGGCATGATGATACACGCGTCACACCAACCGTCGCCCGCGCCCGGCGAAGAATCACAGGACTCGTTGTCACTGGGCCCCGCACACGCTGCTCCTATATTGCCAGCGACGCAGGCCCTGGCAGGACATGGTGATGCGTTAACCGGCCGACGAGACAGTCGCGTGACTACTTCGACATTCGGTGAACCGTCTTCGTTGATACCGTTATTCCACGTGGCGCAGTAGGTCAGGGTGCGCTCTGCGGGGTCCGGACTGTTGAATACCATTGCCGGATCGAATCGCTTATTGAGCGGCTCGTCGTACGTAAACGTCTCGTAGATCAACTCATCGCCGACCGTCATGAAGAAACGCTCACCGCGCTTGTGCGTGTGAGAGGTAATTGACAAAAGCCCATCACCTTGATCGAAAACGTAATCGCGACATTCGGTTTTCTTCTCGAAGGGCTTCGTGCCGGTACCCGCAGTGATGTGATCGATCACATTGATACCCTGCGCCTGAAAGCGGCGGTCATCTGCAAAGTACAGATTTCGCCACAAGTGATGTATCGCATCCTTCGTGCTCAGGTTAAACACGTGGGAATTCCAGAGGAAGAGACCGTGTGCCGGGAATTTAGTGTAGAAGCCCTCGCGGTCTGGCCCTGAACTCAACCCTAGTATGCTGCCGCCCCGTGAGTCCCCTTGCGGTCCGTAACCTCGGCAGGCAATGCTGTTTCGAATTTCGCTGATGCATTGACCGATACCACAGGAGTTCTTGTCCAGAGGCTCACACAGCTCGCCTTTCTGCGGGCCGTCGGCGCAGGTCCAATCGCCGAAGGCCGGGTCGTGAATTTTATCGATACCCACCGCAGCCTTGTATAACAAGTTATGGTGGGTGTAGGGGTCTTCCCGTGTCTCGCCGTTCTTCAGGTAGAAGTAGTCTCCCGTCTCGTCGAGGTACTCCTCAGGGATAACATCGCGGAAGTCCTCGTAACGGGCAAAACAGATCTCGCGCTCACCTTCTGCTTTGACTTCGTGCGGAGCCATCTTCATTTGTATGCCTTTGGTCGGCTCGGGCGGATCCAGCGGATCAACGTTCACGACATCGGGTTCGGGCAGGCAGACGCCCAGCAGGCGCTCCAGCTCCTCCTCACCGCGCCCCAGGGTGTCACCGCATGAGCCCTCTTTTGGAGCCCCACACTCTATCCATAGACGAATCGTTTCGAGTTGTCCCGGCGTGATCGCGCCGCCTGCGCTCGGCATCGGTGCACCGGCGATGTCATAGCTTTCGGGGAACGTCTTCGCGGAAAGCTTGTGGTAAAGATAGCTGGAGGCGGGTCTGCGCGGATTCACAAGATCCAGTGATGACCCGGTCGCTTGGACGCCGACCAGGTTGTCCCATGCGTTTTCGGGAATGAGATCAAGCCCGCCAGCTTTGGCGTCGCCGTGGCATAATGAGTTGGCACAGCCGGCCTGCTCGAATACGACTGCCTGAATGGCCTCGAAGGTAGAGTCGTAGGTTGGGCAATAGGTCAGGTCGTCATCGCTTGACAGAATCGCTTCCAATGAATGAATAGTGTATGCGTTGTTGCCGTGGTTCCGAATGTTAATTTCGATCGGATCGCCAATATTAACGGCAACGGGCAATATAATGGACTCTTTGATCAGATTGCTCTCACTCGGTATATCGATAGCAATCTCATAAACGGTTGTACCACCGATGGACAGCGCAAGGTTGGCAGTGGAGGGTGCATTGTAATTCAACAAACTGTGGCTAAACGCGAACTGCAGCTCCGTGCCCGCCTCAAGCTCGAGTAAAGCCTGCTGAGCGAGCGAGGCCCAGTTACAAAATTCGGTGCGCACTTCGAGACCATCATCTTCAACGAACCAGCCCCTGTCGCGGTCGCAGTCGACCTCTGCGGGGCGCAGGTTGATGAAAACGTCACGATTTTTTGCCTGCACATCCCATGCCAGTGGTTCGATGAGGGATACTCGCAGTATCTCCTCCTGCGGATCGTAGGCTTCGCCATTAAGCCATGCCAGTAATTTCGCCTTCTCGGAATTGGTCAGCGCTAGTGCGCCCGCGGGGGGCATGGAGCCGCTTTCGAGAGTAAAGTGGATGGCAGAGCTAAATGATTCAACAAGGGCCTTGCTGTCCAGTGCAAAAGGCGCGAGTGGATTTTCGCCGCCGTTATGACAGCCCGTGCATTTTGCCTGCAATATCGGCGCGATGTCTGCGTCGTAGTTCAGCATTCTCGCAGTACTGGTGTTGTTGTCTGCAGTGCCTGTATC
Organism: Halieaceae bacterium; assembly: GCA_024224435.1. GTDB lineage: Bacteria > Pseudomonadota > Gammaproteobacteria > Pseudomonadales > Halieaceae > Marimicrobium. The sequence goes on along the minus strand of JAAENL010000046.1, from coordinate 363 downwards.
GTTTGCAACGCTGATTCCACCGCCACCACCACCGCCACCACCACCGCAAGCGGTCAGAATGGCAACCAGGAGTGAGAGAGAAACAACGCTAAGGGAGGGGGGGAATGATCGCATGAAAGTTGCCTCGCCGAGGCGACATGTCGCCCGACTTTGACTGGTTGTATTGTTATGAAAAGCGGTAAAAGTCTACCTGACGACAGGTGTTAGTCAAGCCGCATACCCATACTAAAATAATGGTTATAGGTGGTTCAGGCGCGACAGTGGTGGCTAGGAAACCAGCAGGCAACCGAAATAAGCCCGCAGATTGGATTGCACACGTCCTGATCAACCCCATTGCATACATGCATCGGAAGCGAGTGTGGG
>JAAENL010000045.1 GCA_024224435.1 Halieaceae bacterium | reverse complement strand
GTCGGCCAACGTGCTGAAGTAATCGTTGGGCAGCGTGGCATCGGCGTCCGTGCTGCACACCCATTCGGTGTTAATGAACTTCTCGGTTATCCACTGCAGTGCCAGGTCGCAGCCCGCCTTGCGCGCGAGGCCAACCCCCAGCTGGGCGGGATTTGGCCCGCACATCCTGTCCATGTCATAGATGTACAGGTCCGTGTGGGTGTTGACCTCGGCCAGAGGTGTGCTCGTTGTCGGTGAGAGTTGCAGCTGCAGTGCCTCGCGCAAAGCCTGGTTGGCCTGAATGTCAGGATCAGAGTCCGGGCGATTGATAACAAGAATGACCAGTGTTCTGCCGGCACCCTCGGGCAGTTGTTGCAGCGTATCGAGTAGATCAGGTGATTCGCGGTAAGCGGGTATGACCAATACGTGTTGCCAGCGGCCCCTATCAAAGTGTTCCGTGGGCAGGTCTGGCTGGATATGCCGTTGCAGATAGCGGGCGAGGGCAACACTGTCACGCATTGCATCAGTCGCCTAGTGCAGGGCTGCCCGTATGGGCAGCGTGGCGACCATTGCCGCTTCGATGTCGAGCAACTCCCGCCAGCGCGTATTTACCGTATCGGCGTCAACGTAACGTTTGGCCAGCGTTAGGAATAGCTCGAAGTGACGTTCCTCGGACCGGGCAATTGATTGGTAAAATTTTTTCAGTGCACCCTCGCTCAGCGCAGCTGCAACCAGCGCGAAGCGCTCGGCCCCTCTGGCTTCGATAATGCTGGCGGTCAGCAGGCGATCCAGCAGATAGACCTCCTTGCCCTGGCGGATGGCCTCTCGAAACGACACGACATATGCATCCCGGGTGTCTGGCGCTGTAACCAGTCCACGTTGATGAATCCACTTCACTACTTCCCTGTAGTGGGTTAATTCCTCGACGGCGAGGTCCGCCATCGCTGCGACCAGCTCGATACGGTCAGGGTAGTGGGACAACATGGAAATGGCCATGCCAGACGCCTTTTTTTCTGCCGCGGCATGGTCCAGCAGGAAGGCGTCGAAGTTTGCCATGACGGCTTCGGTCCAGGCGCTAGGGGTGGCATATTTTAGCGGTGATGCTGGCATACGGGGCGTCGCATTATTGCAAGGCTCGCCATTGAACTGCACGACAACACGAAACACAAGCCTGTCCGGCTTTTCCCTGCGCCTCGACTTGCGGCTACGGCGCGAGCCTATGCTAAACTCGCGGTTCGATTTCGGGCCGATTGACGCCCGGCTCCCAGCATTGAACCACAGACTAGGACTGCCTCAGCAATGATTATCAAACCTCGCGTTCGCGGATTTCTTTGCACCACCACTCACCCGGTTGGCTGCGACGCCAACGTCAAACGACAGATTATGCATGTGCGCAATCAAGGCTCGATCAGCGAGGGCCCGAAGCGCGTGCTGGTGATTGGAGCATCGACGGGCTATGGGCTCGCTTCACGGATAACGGCGGCGTTTGGTTGTGGAGCCGCCACGCTGGGTATTTTCTTTGAAAAGCCCGGAAAGGAGAAAAAAACCGGCACGGCAGGCTGGTATAACTCTGCCGCGTTTCATCGTTACGCCGAGGCAGAAGGCTTGTATGCCAAAAGTATCAATGGTGATGCTTTCAGTGATGCGGTCAAACAACAGGCAATCGACGTAATCAAAGCAGATATGGGTCAGGTAGACCTAGTGATCTACAGCCTGGCCGCGCCTCGGCGGCAGCATCCGGTCACTGGCGTGGTGCACGATTCCACACTCAAGCCCATCGGCAAGGGTGCCGTACAAATGGGGGTAAACACGGATAAGGAAGAGATTCAGGAATTTTCTCTCCCGGCCGCGACGCAGGACGAAATAGACAACACCGTTGCGGTTATGGGCGGAGAGGACTGGCAGATGTGGATTGAGGCCCTCGACGAAGCAGGGGTTTTGGCCGATGGGGCGAAGACAACCGCCTACACCT
>JAAENL010000044.1 GCA_024224435.1 Halieaceae bacterium | reverse complement strand
CTTCTCCATCGATCGCCGTTACGCTCGGACAGTTTGTCCTGTATTTTTTTGTTTTCGTTCTCTACTACTACGTGTGGCATCGCTTTTTTCACACACCGTTCCTGTATAAACATGTACATTCCCATCACCACGTTGCGACGCGGCCCACGCCGCTGACCAGCTATGCGGTTCATCCTGTTGAGGGCTTTGTGTCTTTCTTGTTTACGCTGCTGTTGTTTATTGTGATGGACATGTCTCTGATGGCACTGATAGCAATGAATGCGTACAGTGTTATTCACAGCGTGATCCTGCACAGTGGCCATGACTTGTTTCCGAAGTGGTGGTACCGAAACGGATTGAGCAAATACTATGTCACTCCCCTGTACCATGATCTCCATCACAGCGAGCCCGAAAGTGCTAATTTCGGCATTTACACGACGATCTGGGATCGTGTTTTCGGCACGGTCTCAACGTCGTTACACACGTCATTCGGCAGGGTGACATCGGCGACGAGCCCCGCGCAGTAATCACTGCTCGACAACGCGTACCTGCGGCAGCGCATCAGGAAATTCAGCTGTGGGAGATTCAAGGGTCTAGGGAATGCCTCGAGAAAGACTATGCCCGGTCATCTCATTGTGATCAGCCCCGCGATGCCTAGTCGAGTAATGATAAATCTCGAACTGCGCCCTTGTCGGCGCTTGTCACCATTTTGGCATACACCTTAAGTGCAGGTGTGACGTTGCGCGGGCGTGACTTCAGCGGCTGCCAAGCTTTATCACCACGGGCCTTCATTGCTGCACCGCGCCGGGTCAGTTCTTCATCGGTCAGCTTCACATTGATGCTTCGGTTGGGAATATTTATCTCAATAATGTCGCCATTCTCAACCAGCCCGATAGCGCCGCCAGCGGCTGCCTCTGGAGAGGCATGGCCGATAGATAGTCCGGAGGTCCCTCCGGAGAACCGGCCGTCGGTAAGTAACGCGCAAGCTTTTCCTAGCCCTTTGGACTTGATATAGCTGGTGGGATAAAGCATCTCTTGCATACCCGGCCCACCGCGGGGGCCCTCGTAGCGCACCACAATCACGTCGCCAGCCTTCACTGTATCGTTCAGTATATTTTCCACCGCCTCGTCCTGGCTTTCGCAGACATGGGCTGGCCCCGAAAAGGTGAGTATAGAATCGTCCACTCCCGCGGTTTTCACTACGCAGCCGTCTTCGGCGATGTTGCCCCTGAGAATGGCCAGACCGCCCTCCTCGGAAAAAGCGTGCTGCAATGAACGAATGCATCCGTTCTCGCGATCACTGTCCAGGCTGGGCCAACGGGTGTCCTGGCTGAAGGCTACCTGGGTCGGTATGCCGGCGGGGCCCGCGCTGTAAAATTTACGAACCGCAGCATCGTCGGTCTGGGCGATGTCCCATTCCGCTAGTGCGTCTGCCAGCGTATGGCTGTGTACGGTCGCGCAATTACGATGCAACAGCCCTGCCCTGTCCAGCTCGCCCAATATAGCCATGATGCCGCCAGCCCGATGGACATCTTCCATGTGGTACTGGGGTGTGCTCGGCGCCACTTTGCATAGCTGTGGCACCTTGCGCGAGAGGCGATCAATATCTTGCATGGTGAAGTCCAGCTCCGCTTCCTGCGCGGCGGCTAGCAGATGAAGGATAGTGTTGGTGGAGCCGCCCATGGCGATGTCGAGACTCATGGCATTTTCAAAGGCTTGGAGGTTGGCGATGTTGCGTGGCAGAACGCGCTCGTCGTTGTTTCCGTAGTAGCGTTCGCAGAGATCGACCACCACGCGCCCCGCTCGCAGGAACAGTTGCTCCCGGTCGGCATGGGTGGCAAGGGTCGATCCGTTGCCTGGCAGCGACAGCCCGAGCGCTTCGGTCAGGCAGTTCATGGAATTGGCGGTAAACATGCCCGAACAGGAGCCACAGGTTGGGCAGGCGGAGCGTTCATACTCTGCCACTTCTTCATCAGAGGCGCTATCGTCGGCGGCAATTACCATTGCGTCGATCAGGTCGAGCTTGTTCTCAGACAATTTTGTCTTGCCCGCCTCCATTGGTCCGCCTGACACAAATACAGTCGGGATATTAAGTCGCATAGCAGCATTGAGCATTCCGGGAGTGATCTTGTCGCAGTTGGAGATACAGACCATGGCATCGGCACAGTGGGCGTTAACCATGTATTCGACCGAGTCTGAAATAATGTCGCGAGAGGGCAGGCTGTAAAGCATGCCGTCGTGTCCCATTGCGATGCCGTCATCCACAGCGATGGTGTTGAATTCTTTGGCGACTCCCCCTGCTGCCTCGATTTCCCGCGCCACCAGTTGACCCAGATCTTTGAGATGCACATGTCCGGGGACGAACTGCGTAAAGGAGTTAACGACTGCGATGATGGGCTTTTGAAAATCCTCATCTTGCATACCTGTGGCGCGCCACAGGGCGCGGGCGCCGGCCATATTGCGGCCATGAGTAGAGGTCTTGGAGCGAAGTTCTGGCATGTTAGTGGCTTCCGGTGGCAGCTGCTTTACTGAAAAAGAGGGCGATCGCAACGTAAAAAAAAGACGCAAGTACAATAGCAGAATTTGCTTATTTTTTCCTGCCGCGAGCTGTCAGTAGGTGCGCAGCCCTAAAGTGCCCTTCACCCTCGCCTGACCGCACACTGCTATACTCGACACACAGCTCCCCTATACGCTCTCTGGCAATTCCGCTGCGCGTCGTATTACGGGGACGTATATTGTGCAAAACACGAAAGCCAATTGTTGGTCGATCATAGTTTGGTCGAGCCGGTCTCGGTCAACAGCCACGAGGGGAAGTAAATGAAGCGAGTCTCACTGTTTATGTTTATTCTGGTTGTTTCCGCCTGCTCGGCTCAGCCAGCCCGAGAGTCTGCCACTGAGCCCGCAGCGGAGACAAAGGACGCCACGAAGAGCAACTATACGCAAACCGGGAAGGCCTCTTTTTATGCAGATAAATATCAGGGCCGTCAGACTGCCAGCGGCGATTTGCTGGATCATGCAGAACTTACAGGCGCGCACACCAAGCTACCTTTTGGTACGAAGGTCAAGGTTACCAACACCGACAATGGTAAGAGCACAATGGTTATCGTCACAGACAGGGGACCTTTCGTCGAGGGTCGCATAATCGATTTGACAAAATCCGCGTTCGATCAAATCGGTGACAGGGGCAAGGGCGTCATCACGGTCCAGATTGAAGTCATAGAATAATGACTGTGAAATGCTTCGGTGATCCCGGTCGAGGACTCCCGTAGTGTGATTCGGGCGTGGCGGGAGGTTGATGCGGCCTATGTGCTGTCTCTCCAGCAAAGAAAGAAAGCAGACCCGCGCGCGCGGGCCCTCGCAGGCAGACGCCACGAGTGCTAAAGCGCCTTGAAGAATACCTTCGAGTTGCGCTGCAGGTTGTAAAGCGATTGTTTCTTATCGGGGAGAGCCTCTCTTCCGGACTCAACAAAGCCCTGCTCGATGAACCAGTGAGCGGTCTGCGTTGTCAACACAAATACACGAGCCAGCCCCAGTGCACGCGCCTGGTGTTCCAGCTCCTGCAGCAGACGCTGACCGCGCTGGCCGCCCCGATAGTCGGGGTGGGAGACGATGCAGGCTATCTCGCCACAGGCGTCTGGCTTGAAAGGATACAGTGCGGCGGCGGCGATAATGCGCCCATCGCGCACCAATACGCGAAACTGACCGATTTCTCCCTCCAGCAATTCCCGGGAACGCTTAAGCAACACACCCTGCTGCTCGAGCGGTTCGATCAACTCCAGAATGCCGCCCACGTCATCGATATTGGCCTGTCGGGATTTCTCGAAATCATCGTCCGCAACAAGTGTGCCGCTGCCGTCGTGTGTGAAAAGCTCTTCCAGCAATGCACAATCGTCTGCGTGACTGATGATATGACATCGCTCTACCCCGTTGAGACACGCTTCTCGGGCTGTATCCAGTAACAGCGTTTGCTCTTCGTTGACCGCGCTTATGGTGTTGATTTCGCCTGCCTTACACTGTGCAATGAGCGTCCCGGTTACGTCGACGATGCCAGCCGCCTCACCGAACAGCACCAGTTTGTCGGCGTTGATCGCGGCCGAGCACTGCACGGCGATATCTTGCAGGGCCAGGTTAAATATTTCACCCGTGGGCGAGTATCCCAATGGCGAAAGCAGGACGATAGCGCCGTCCTCCAGCTGTCGGTTGATGCCTTGAGCATCTATACGGCGCACCCTGCCCGTATGATGAAAGTCTACGCCGTCCACCACCCCGATGGGGCGCGCAGTGACGAAATTGCCCGAGCAGACGCGCATGCTGGCGCCTTGCATGGGCGAGTTGGGGAGGCCCATAGACAGCAGTGCTTCTATTTGCGCTCGCAGAGAGCCTGCTGCGTCCTTCACACATTCAAGTGCGGCATGGTCGGTGATGCGCATGCCGTCATGAAAGCCCGTTTCGAGGCCGGCATGCGACAGGCGTTGGTCAATTTGCAGTCGCGAACCGTGAATCACTACCAGTCGCACCCCCAAGCTGTTCAGCAGGGCGATGTCGTGGATGATGGTGGAGAAGTTTTCATGTTGCGCGGCGGCGCCCCCCAGCATCAGCACGAAGGTCTTGCCCCGGTGTGCATTGATGTAGGGTGCGGAGTTTCGCAGCCAGCGAATGTGATCCCGCCCTTGCGTTGTCACGTGTGTTTCCAAGCCATTGATAAATGTATATTTATTAAGAGGTGTAAGGGTACCTAAGCCTGCGCCCGGTACCTAGGGCAATATTGCACAGTCCGTGCGGGCCTGTCGTGCCCGGGTCAGAGGCAATAGTGACGGATACATTGCTCCAGAAGTGCTATGCAGGGCTGTATCTGCTCAAGTTCGAGGTATTCATCTGGTTGGTGTGCCCTATCGATGGAGCCAGGCCCCATAACCACGGTATCCATGCCCAGTGCCTGCAGGAAGGGCGCCTCAGTGGCAAATGCAACTGACTCTGCCGCGCACCCGGTAAGGGTTTCTGTCAGTCGCACCAGCTCGCTGTCGGCGGCCTGTTCAAAGGGCTCGATGCAGTCGATCAGGGAGTTCAGCCCGATATCCAGCCCCAGCGTCTCCGCTAACCCCTCAAGCCGACCCTCTATCTCATCACGGATGCCGCTATTGCTACTGCCCGGTGTCATCCGCAGATCAAAGTGCAGCTCTGTTTTACCGCAGATTCTATTGGGGCTGTCGCCGCCGTGTATACAACCGAGATTCAACGTGGGAAACGCGACACTGAAAAAATCATTGTTGTAGCGCTTGGCAAGCTCCTGACGGAATGTCATTAGATCGCTCATCACCGCGTGCATACCATCCAGTGCACTGTTGCCCAGGTCAGGAATAGAGGAATGTCCGGCGCGGCCGGTTACGGTGACTGACTCCATCATGATGCCTTTGTGCATGCGCACGGGTACCAACGAGGTGGGTTCGCCGATGATGGCTGCTCGTCCCAAGGGGCGCCCCGAGGCGGCCAGTTGCCGCGCGCCGGCCATAGAGCTTTCCTCGTCGGCTGTGGCCAGCAGGATCAGTGGCTGTTTGAATGCCATGTCGTTGAAGGTGCTGGCGGCGGCGAGGGCCAGTGGAAAGAAACCTTTCATATCAGTGCTGCCTAAACCATACAGCCGGTTGTCCCGCTCGGAGAGACCGAGTGGGTCGCTCTGCCAGCGGCCCTCGTCAAAAGGAACCGTATCTGTATGCCCGGAGAGCACGAGGCCGCCGGGACCACTGCCGCGTGTAGCGATGAGGTTGGCCTTGCTCCCTCCGGGTGTCACGGGTTGTATCTCGACGTTAAACGCCATGTTTTCAAGCCAGCCGGCGAGCAGATCGATCACGGCACGGTTGCCCTGGTCCCAACCGGGATCGGTGGAGCTAACCGAGGGAGTGCTGACCAGTTGCCGCAGCTGGTCGACAATTATTTTAGAAGACTTGGACATGGGGCCACCGAGCATGGAAACAGCGACAGTTTAGACAAGGGTGCAAGGAAGTCCAAGTGCGGTGCAACGCCAGAGGGTATTGCGCGCTGACCTGTGCACACTGTGTTAGCATATTTTATGCCTGACACTTGAGCGCAGTTATAGCTATGACCTCAGCCCTTACTAGACATCCCTTGGAAACGCGGCTTACTCTTGCCCTATTGGTAGAGGAATTGCACGCAGACGGGATGCTGGCGGACGACGATTTCACTCGCATCGCAAAGCCTCCGCGCATCACCGCACACCCCTTGGTATTCCTGTCCGAGTTGCACTTGCCCGATGCCTCTGCGCCGGGCAGTCACCTCACTATCGATAAATTGCTGGATTGGCTTGCAGCGTGTATTTCCCAGCAGGTGGTGCGGATAGACCCCCTGAAAATAAATGTGACTGCGGTAGCGGACGTTATGTCGCGCGCCTTTGCCGAGCGACACGGCATTTTGGCTGTAGATGTCAACGACAAAGAGGTTGTCATCGCCAGCGCAGAACCTTTTATACGCTCTTGGGAGAGTAATCTGGAGCACGTGTTGCGCAAACCGATTCGTCGAGTGCTGGCCGACCCCCGGGAAATTGCTCGCCACACAGGTGACTTTTACAGCATGGCGGGTTCGGTGCGTGGTGCCCACGGTGCGGATAACGCGAGCAATGCCGCGGCGCTGGGTAACCTCGAGCAGATGTTGGAAATTGGCGCTATGCACGAGCCGGACGCCAACGACCAGCATGTGGTGAAAATTGTCGATTGGCTATTGCAGTACGCGTTTGAGCAGCGTGCCAGTGATATTCACATCGAACCCCGACGCGACATTGGGTGTGTGCGCTTTCGCATAGACGGCGTGTTGCGCAACGTTTACGAGCTGCCGCCTCAAGTGTGCGCCGCAGTCAGCAGTCGCGTGAAGATTCTTGGGCGTATGGATGTCGCTGAGAAGCGCCGCCCTCAAGATGGCCGCATCAAAACCCTCACGCCGAATGGCACCGAGGTGGAACTACGCCTCGCCACTTTGCCCACGGCCTTTGGTGAAAAACTGGTGATGCGGATCTTCGACCCGGATGTGCTGCAACGTAGCTTCGAGCAGCTCGGCCTGGCGGACGACGATTTACAGCACTGGCACGAGATGACCTCACACGGCCACGGCATTGTGTTGGTTACGGGGCCGACCGGCTCTGGCAAGACTACTACCTTGTATTCGACGCTCCGCGAGTTGGCTACTACTGAAGTCAACGTGTGCTCCATCGAGGATCCAATTGAGATGGTCGAAAGTGCGTTCAACCAGATGCAGGTTAATCAATCTATCGATCTGGATTTTTCCGCCGGCGTGCGCGCTCTGATGCGTCAGGATCCTGACATCATCATGATCGGAGAAATCCGCGATCTGGAAACGGCCAATATGGCGATACAGGCGGCCCTCACGGGTCACCTGGTGCTGTCTACGCTGCACACCAATGATTCACCCAGCTCTCTGTCGCGGTTGTTGGAGCTGGGCGCACCTGCCTATCTGGTTCGCGCCACCTTGCGCGGTGTGATGTCCCAGCGCCTGGTTCGTATTCTGTGTCCCGAGTGCAAGGACTTCACCGAGGTCGACAAGGACGCCTGGCAGCAATTGACACAACCCTTCGATGTGCCGCCTCCCGAGCGTATTGCGCGCCCTGTGGGTTGCCTTAAGTGTCGAGAGACGGGTTACATGGGTCGTCAAGGGATCTACGAGGTGCTGGTGAGTAGCCGCGCCGTGCAGGAGCAAATTACGCCGCAGCTGGAAACCGCCAGCATCCGACAAGCCGCGGTGTCACAAGGAATGCGAACTCTGCGTATCAGTGGAGCCATGCGCGTCGCCAGTGGCGAGACAACGATTGAGGAAGTGATGCGTGTTGCGCCTCAGATAGACAATTGAGCTGCAATCCGTGACGCGTTGACCTGCCGTGAATCTCCCTCTAACAAACTTACCAGAACCCCTTGCCAGTGAGGCGCAGCGTGCCTGGCTCGCCGTGCTGGAAACTGCGGGTGAGCCACTCTCACAGCAGCTCGCTGCGGCCCTTGCGAGCAGTCCGGAGGAAGTTCAATTGGCGCGGGTTCTGGCCTGCAGCCCTTTTGTTGCGGATGCCCTCCGGCGTCAGCCGCTGCTGTTGCTGGAGTTGATGAAAAGCGGCGATCTGCAGAAATCCATGCCGGTGGATCACTTTCACGCGACACTGCAACATCTGGTTAATGCAGAGGGCGCCGATATCGCCTCTGTATTGCGCTCCTACCGGACGCGACACATGGTGCGCATTGTATGGCGCGATTTCATCCGGCTGGCGGATACTCAGGAAACCGTGCGCGACACCTCCTTGCTGGCGGAAGCCGCGGTCACTGCTGCCCTGCAATGCGCTCATGCCGAATACTCCGCGAGGTTCGGCGAACCCCGAGGACGTCACAGCGGCGCGGCGCAGCAGCTCATTGTGCTGGCCATGGGCAAGCTGGGGGCTCGCGAGTTAAACGTGTCCTCAGACATCGACCTTATTTTCGCATACCCCGAGGCGGGTCAGACCGATAGTGAGGAAAAGCCGCTGAGTAACGAGGAGTTCTTCATCAAGGTGGGGCAGCGGGTGATTGCGTTACTGGATGAGGTAACGGCAGAGGGCTTTGTGTTCCGTGTGGACATGCGTTTGCGTCCTTACGGTGATAGCGGTGCGCTAGTGCATAATTTTTCTGCGCTGGAGGACTACTACCAGGATCAAGGCCGAGACTGGGAGCGCTATGCTCTGATCAAAGCGCGCCCGATCAGTGGCGACCCCGGCCGGGCGGAGGAACTGATGGCCCTGTTGCAGCCTTTTGTGTATCGGCGTTATGTAGATTACGGCGTCATCGAGAGCCTTCGCGACATGAAAGAGATGATTAATGCTGAGGTGCGCCGGCGGGGCCTGCAAGACAATATCAAGTTGGGTCACGGTGGTATTCGTGAGGTGGAATTCATCGCTCAGTGCATACAGTTGATTCGCGGCGGTCGCGACAGGGGGTTGCAGCAGCGAGAACTGCTGCCGGTGCTACGGGAGTGCGCTGATCTCGGCAGCCTGCCGGCGAGTGCTTGCGTTGAACTGTGCGAAGCTTATCTCTTCCTGCGAGATACCGAGCATGCGATACAGGGCTATCAGGATCGGCAGAGCCAGGAGTTGCCCGCGGATGCGCTGCCCAGGTCGGCGATGGCCTGTGTAATGGGTATGCCCGACTGGGACAGTTTCAAGACCGTGTTGGATTTACATCGGGAGCGCGTTGCCGGACATTTCCGGGAATTGATAGCGGACCAGACAGTGCAGGGCGACGTCGGGGCGCCGACGCCCGATGGCCTTTGGGGTGAAAGCCTGGACGCTGGCGCCCTGCAGAATCTTGGCTATCAGCAGTTTGAGGAGACGCGCCAGCGCCTGCAGGACTTGCAGGAGAGTCCTCGGGTAGCCACCCTGCAAATTCAGGGGCGTGAGCGGCTGGATCAATTTATGCCGCGATTGGTGCAGGCCTGTGCCGAATCCGACTGTCCAGATCTGGCTCTGCAGCGCGCATTGCCACTGGTGGCGGCTGTGTTGCGCCGCAGCGCCTACCTTGTTCTGTTGCTGGAGAACCCCCCGGCCCTTGTCGATCTTGTGGTGCTGTGTGGCGCCAGCCCCTGGATTTCCGAGCAGCTCGCCGCTTACCCGGTGTTGCTTGATGAATTGCTGGACCGTGCCAGCCTTTACACAGCGCCGGACAAGGGCCTGTTGGCAGAGGAATTGCGCCAGCAATTGACGCGTCTGCCGCTAGATGACCTCGAGGCACACATGGATGGTCTGCGCTATTTCAAGGCAGCGCATGTCCTGCGCGTCGCTGCCAGCGAACTGGTGGGACGGCTGCCCCTCATGCAGGTGAGTGACAAGCTGACCTGGATAGCCGAGGTGATCCTGGAGCATGTGCTGGCCGTGGCCTGGGCCGATCTCACGCGCAGGTACGGGCAGCCCCAGCGGGCCGGATCAGGCAGTGGGTTCGCTGTATTCGCCTACGGCAAGATGGGAGGTATCGAGTTAGGCTATGGGTCCGATCTGGATCTCGTGTTCATTTACGATGCCGCCGGCGCTGGTGCCACTGACGGCGACCGCAGCGTCGATAATGCCGTGTTCTATACGCGGCTGGGTCAGCGCATGATCCATATCTTTGAAACGCGCATGGCCATGGGCTCGCTCTATGAAGTGGACATGCGTCTGCGCCCCTCTGGCGAATCAGGCTTGCTGGTGGCTACCGTCCAGGCCTTTCGAACCTACCAGTTAAACTCGGCCTGGACCTGGGAGCACCAGGCTCTGGTGCGTGCGCGCTTCGTGGCAGGAGACCCGCAGGTGGGCGCCGAGGTGGATGCCCTGCGTCGAGAGATCCTCTGCGAACCCCGTGACCAGAAGGCCCTGGCGAGAGAGGTGGTAACAATGCGCGATAAAATGCGTAAGCACCTGCTATCAAGTGACCTCCCGGAACGAGCGGAATTTCACCTAAAACAGGGAAGGGGTGGTATCGTGGACATCGAATTTATGGTGCAATATGCGGTCTTGGCGTGGTCTCATCGTGCGCCGGAGTTGGCTCGTTGGTCAGACAATGTCCGCATTCTCGAGACACTGGGTCGTCATGGCTTGTTTGAGCCTGAGGAATGCGACGCGCTCACGCAGGCCTATCTGGTCTACCGTTCCGCTGCCCACCAATTTTCCCTGCAGCAGCAGGAGGGCGCTGCCCCGGAGGGTAGCCATGAGGAGTTACGTGCTGCGGTCCAGGCCAAGTGGCGTCAGTTATTCGCGCCATATACAGATGAATTATTAAACGAGTAAATGGAGAGTGGAAACATGAGCTTGGCCGATCGCGATGGTCTGATCTGGATGGACGGAGAAATGGTGCCCTGGCGTGAGGCCAAGGTGCACGTGCTCACCCACACATTCCACTACGGCCTCGGCGTCTTCGAGGGCGTGCGCGCCTACAATACGCCGGACCGTGGCACCTGTATTTTCCGCCTGCAGGAGCATACCGACCGGTTGTTTCGCTCTGCTCATATACTCGGAATGAAAATGCCTTTTGACAAGGAGACGCTGAATAAGGCGCAAAAGGATGTCGTTCGCGAGAACAATCTGGAAGAGGGCTACCTGCGCCCCATGTGCTTTCTTGGCTCGGAAGGCATGGGCCTGCGCGCCGATAATCTCAATACCCATGTGATGGTCGCCGCCTGGGAGTGGCCTTCCTATATGGATCCGGATGCGCGTGATAAAGGTATTAAGGTGCGAACCTCCTCTTATACCCGCCACCACGTCAACATCACCATGTGCAAAGCCAAGGCGAACGGCAACTACATCAACTCGATGCTGGCGCTGCGAGAAGCTGTCGAGGGTGGCGCCGAAGAGGCGCTGCTGCTGGATAATGAGGGCTACGTGGCTGAAGGCAGCGGCGAGAACGTGTTCATTGTGCGCGACAACAAGATTTACACTCCGGAGCTGACATCCTGCCTGGAAGGTATAACCCGGGACGCGATATTTGTACTGGCCGCTGAACTGGGCTTTGAAATTCGGGAGAGGCGCATCACCCGCGACGAGGTGTATGTTGCGGACGAGGCTTTTTTTACAGGTACTGCCGCTGAGGTTGTCCCCATCCGTGAATTGGACGGCCGTGCCATTGGCAGCGGCAGCCGTGGCCCGATTACTACCCAGTTGCAAGCCATGTACTTCGATTCGGTGCGGGGTAAACGTAGCCAGAACGTCGATTGGCTGACTCCGGTCGTCTGATCCGGCCGGTACCGACGGATACAACCCCATACGGCCATCGGAGGGGTGCAAGGTTGTTGTTGCAGGGGACGTTGTGCAGCGCCGTTCTTCTGCCTAATCGAATAATTACTCAGTGCAGGGTTCGCGCAGCGTAATGGTGGAATCAGAATTTTGAAACAGAATGTGTTGGTAGTCGGAGCGGGTGGCCAGCTCGGCCGGGAATTGCAGCGCACGGTGCCGCCTGATTTCGACTGTGCGGCGGTAACCCGTGCACAACTGGATATTGCGGACGCAACAGCAGTGGATGCCTGTCTGCAATCTTTAGCCCCGCAACTGGTGATAAATGCGGCGGCCTACACGGCAGTTGATAAGGCGGAGTCAGAGCCCGAGGCTGCGTACCGCGGCAATGCGGAGGGCCCCGGCGTATTGGCCCGGGCATGTGCGCGTCAGGGAATCCGGCTCAGCCACGTGTCCACTGACTTTGTATTTGATGGCAATGCCTCCACGCCCTATCGGCCGGATGCGACGACCTCCCCGCTGGGTGAGTATGGTCAGAGCAAACTGGCTGGTGAGGAAGCAGTTTTTCTTGCACAGCCGCAAGCGTTGGTGGTGCGCACCGGTTGGGTGTATTCCAGCTTCGGTGGTAATTTCGTCAAGACGATGTTACGCCTGATGGGTGAGCGCGACGAACTCGGCGTAGTCTGTGATCAGGTGGGCACGCCCACCTGGGCCAACGGCCTGGCAACGGCCCTTTGGGCGGCTGCAGCGAAGCCGGATCTCGCCGGGATATACCATTGGAGCGATGCCGGCGTCTGCAGCTGGTACGATTTTGCCGTAGCTATCTGTGAGGAGGGTGTGTCGTCGGGTTTGCTGCCTGCGGCCATTAGTGTCAAGCCCATATTGGCGGCGGCGTATCCCACCCCCGCCCGCCGCCCCCCCTACAGTGTGCTGGACAAGACAAGCAGTTGGCGTGACTTCGAGCAGGAAGGCGTTCACTGGCGTGTGCAGTTGCGTACCATGTTGAAGGACTTAAAGGAGATGGGGAATGGCTAGATCCCTCTTGGTAACAGGTGCTGCGGGGTTTATCGGCGCTAACTTTGCACACTACTGGATGCGCCATCACCCGGAGGACCGCGTGGTGGCATTTGATGCCCTCACTTACGCGGGTAACCGGGCCAATCTCGCGGGTCTGGAAGACAAGCCGAACTTCAGCTTTGTTCATGCTGATATCTGCGATTACGACAGAGTGGTGAGCACACTGCGCGAGCACGACGTTAATACGGTGGTGCACTTCGCGGCGGAAAGTCATGTGGACCGATCCATTACAGGTCCCGATGCTTTCATTGAAACCAATGTGGTTGGCACTCACAGCTTGCTGAAAGCGGCGCGGGATGTCTGGATGGGCAGCGGAAAAGACCGGGAGCACCGTTTCCATCATGTGTCGACCGATGAAGTTTACGGTTCCCTCAGCGCGGACGCACCGGGGTTTCACGAGGAACAGAAGTACGAACCAAACTCACCCTACTCCGCCAGCAAGGCAGCTTCCGACCACCTGGTGCGGGCCTATTTGCACACGTTTGGCTTACAGGTCACGACCAGCAATTGCTCCAATAATTATGGCCCCTACCACTTTCCGGAAAAATTAATCCCCCTCTGCCTCACTAATATCCTGCGCGGGCGACCACTCCCCGTTTATGGTGATGGCAGCAATATTCGCGATTGGTTGTACGTGGAGGATCACTGCCGCGGCATCGAGTTGGTCATAGTGGATGGCCGGGTTGGCGACACCTATAATATTGGCGGCAATAACGAGTGGAATAATCTGGATATCGTCCATCTTCTGTGCGATCAGATGGACGATCGCTTCGCCGCCGATGCATCCCTTGTCAGGCGCTTCCCCGATGCTCCGGGTGGCAGCGCCCGCGACCTGATCACCTTCGTCGAAGACAGGGCGGGTCACGACTGGCGCTACGCCATCGATGCGAGCAAGATCACCCGTGAGCTGGGCTACGCCCCCCATGAGACTTTCGAAACAGGCCTCAAGCGCACCCTTGATTGGTACCTCGCCAACGAGAGCTGGTGGAGGCCATTGCTACCCTCCTGATGGCGCTTGTTCGTCCTGCTAACCAGCGACTTTTATTGAGCCCGATCCACCAGGTGGATGGGATACCGCGAACCTGCGCGCGGCTGGCGCAAGCGGCTGAATTCTCGAGAGATTCCCGGGGAACTGCTGTCCGGCAAGGGGCGTGAAGTCAGTCGAACTTGGGACAATCCGCCCATGAGTAGCCGTCCTGGTCCTTCGCGGACAGGAGGGGCGTGTCGCCCGGCGATACAGGCCATTCAATGCCGACTGTCGGGTCATCCCATGCGAGGGTTTGTTCGCTGGCCGGATGATAGACATCAGTGCACTTGTACAGGAAGTCGGCGTACTCGGATACCACGTAAAAGCCATGCGCAAAGCCCGCTGGGACCCACAGCATGCGATGGTTTTTCGCGCTGAGAGTGGCGCCATACCACTGGCCCAGAGTGGGCGAACCGCGTCGCAGATCGACGGCTACGTCGTACACCTCGCCGGCGGTCACGCGCACCAGTTTGCCCTGTGTGTTTTCCATTTGGTAATGCAGTCCACGCAGAATGCCGCGCGCAGAGCGGCTGTGGTTATCTTGTACGAAGCGCAGGTCGAAGCCCGCTTCGCTAAAGGTATTCGCATTCCAGGTTTCCAGGAAAAAGCCGCGTTCGTCGCCGAAAACACTGGGTTCCAGCAAGTATACGTCTTGCAGTGGTGTTTCAATGAAATTCATGCGAAAACGACCCCTTCTTCTCGCAGCAGGTTGTTGAGATAGACGCCGTAGCCACTTTTTTCCAGCGGTTTGGCCAATGCCTGTAGTTGGTCAGCGTCGATATAGCCCATGCGATAGGCAACTTCTTCCGGGCAGGCGATTTTCAGGCCTTGACGCTCCTCCACCACGCGGATGAAGTTGGCCGCATCCAGCAGTGAATTGTGGGTGCCTGTATCAAGCCAGGCTGTGCCGCGGCTCATGACCTCCACCCTGAGCCTGGCTTGTTCCAGGTAGACCTTGTTCACGTCGGTGATTTCCAATTCACCCCGGTGAGAGGGCTTGACCGCTTTGGCGATGTCTACCACGTCGTTGTCGTAGAAGTAGAGCCCGGTCACGGCATAGTGTGATTTGGGATGCTCGGGTTTCTCTTCTATATTCTGGGCTACCCCGTCCTTGTCAAAGGCGACGACGCCGTAGCGCTCGGGATCCTGCACATAATAGGCGAATACCGAGGCGCCATCGTTGCGGCTGGCCGCGTTGGTCAATTTTGCGGAAAAACCGCCGCCGTAGAAAATATTGTCACCCAGTACCAGGCTGGCGGGTGAGTTGCCGATGAAATCCTCTCCCAGTATGAATGCCTGAGCCAGTCCGTCGGGACTTGGCTGCACTGTATATTGGATGTTGATGCCCCAGTTGGAGCCGTCCCCGAGCAGCTCGCTGAAGGCGGCCTGATCCCGGGGGGTGGTAATGATCAGGATATCGCGGATACCGGCCAGCATCAGGGTGGCCAGCGGGTAGTAAATCATCGGTTTATCGTACACCGGCATAAGCTGCTTGCTGACGGTGCTGGTTAGCGGGTGCAAACGGGTGCCTGACCCGCCCGCAAGAATGAGGCCCTTATAGTTGTTAGCTGACATCTTCTGCAGGATTCCTGACGGTAAAAGCGGCAAAGTATAGCGGGATTGGTGCCTAACTGGCGATAGAATCTGCGTCAAGAGGCCAGAGGCACCCTATGGGGGGTGGATTTTTGGGCATTGGCTGATTAAAATCTAGCCCCTTTTGCCGGGTGACCAGGGTAAAAACTGCGAAAAGCGGGCAATCCCCCTCAACCCGGCGCTGTATCCCGCAAATATACACTTTCTGGATAAATACGAGAGGACGCCCCAATCAGGCATCTTGGCACAGTGCAGGCAGAAACTCGGCCCCGAGCGAATACGCCGGATGGGTCCGTGCCCCTTTCCGATGCGCGTCGCCCCCTGAAAATTGCTTTGCTTGGTTATCGCAGCCAGCCCCATGGCGGCGGGCAGGGCATTTATATGCGTTACCTGAGTAAGGCTCTGGTAGAGGCGGGTCACAGTGTGGATGTGATTTCCGGCCCCCCATATCCTGATCTTGATCCCCGGGTGAGGTTGATTCAGCTGCCCAGTCTCGATCTGTTCGTCAATGGGCTGCGCTCGTTGCGTCCGCACCACCTCGCCTCGATGAGCAACATCATCGAGTGGCTGAGCCAGCTGACCGGGGGATTTGCCGAGCCCTATACTTTTGGTCGGCGCGCGGTGAAATACCTGCGTCAGCACCGTCACGAGTATGACCTTGTGCACGATAACCAGAGCCTTAGCTGGGGTATGCTGGAGATTCAGAATTTGGGCATACCGCTGGTTACCACGGTGCATCACCCGATTACCAGCGACCTACGGATTGCGCTTAATGCGGCCCGCGGCTGGCGCGAGCGCGTGATGATCAAGCGCTGGCACTCCTTTCTTTCCATGCAGAAGAAGGTAATCAAGCAACTGCGCAATATCGTCACGGTGTCTGATTGCTCGCGGCAGGATATTGCCCGGGATTTCGGCTTGCAGCCCGTCGGTATCAGCCTGGTGCACAACGGCATCTGTATCGAGGATTTTCGTCCGATGCCGCAAGTCCAGCGCAATCCCTTGCGATTGATGGCGACCTGTTCCGCCGATCAGCCCCTGAAAGGCCTGCGCTACCTGTTGCACGCCTACGCGAGATTACTCAAGAAATACCCGGATCTGGAGTTGCTGCTGGTCAGCAGACCGAACCCGGGGGGCAAGACCGAGAATCTGGTCAAGCGGCTTGGCATAGCCGATAAAGTGAAGTTTGTGAGTGGCATCAGCACCGAGCAAATGGTGCGCTATTACGCAGAGGCGGCCATTGCGGTGGTGCCTTCGGTGTATGAGGGCTTTGGTCTGCCCGCCGGTGAGGCGATGGCCTGCGGCGTCCCGGTCGTGTCTACCGATGGCGGCGCATTGCCCGAGGTAGTGGGCGGAGCGGGCGTGATTGTCCCGGTCAAGAATGTCGATGCTTTGGCAGAAGCGATTGATAGCTTGTTGCAGGACGAGCCACGCCGAGCTGATCTGGGCCTCCTTGCGCGCAAGCGCATAGAAGAGAATTTTTGCTGGCAGGTGTGTGCACGGCAGATGACCGCTTACTATTGGGAGGTGCTGGGCGATGAAGACGGTTGATTTCAGTCGCCTGCCGTTGGAAAAAGACGACGTCGTGCTGGACCTTGGCTGCGGCGAAGGACGTCATGTCATCAGCGCCTATGTGGAGGCCAATGTGCATTCCATCGGCGTCGATCTTTCGATGGACGATTTGAGGACAACCCGCGAGCGCTTTCAGTCCTTCTGCGAACCTAACAACGAAGCCAAGGCCTTCGGCCTGTCCTCCGCGAGTGCGTTGTGTTTGCCTTTCGCGGACGATACCTTCGACAAGGTAATTTGCAGTGAAGTACTAGAGCACATACCCGAATACCACGGTGCGCTGCGTGAGATCGAGCGGGTTTTGAAGCCCGGTGGCTTGTTTTGCGCCAGCGTGCCACGCCGCTGGCCCGAAAAAATCTGTTGGGCTCTGAGCGAAGAATATTACAACACGCCGGGTGGACATGTGCGCATTTTCCGCGGCGACATGTTGCGCCGGGAAATTGAAAACCTGGGCTTTAAATATTATTCGCGCCATTGGGCACACGCGCTGCACGTTCCGTTCTGGTGGTTGAAGTGCCTTTTCTGGGAGAGCCAGGACACCAACTGGTTAGTCAAACAGTATCACCGGTTGCTGGTATGGGATCTGATGAAGAACCCCACTGTTACGCGCGTTGTGGAGAAGACTATGAATCCGATCATGGGTAAAAGCGTGGTCATGTACTTTCGCAAGGGAGCGGCAACATGAGCGGCCTTTACCTAACCCGGGGCCTATTCCCCGAGGAGTTCCTGCGCCCTACCGTGCAATTTATTCTGGGGTGCCAGCAAGAGAGTGGCGAGATACCCTGGTTCGAGGGCGGGTATACCGACCCCTGGGACCATGTGGAATCGGCGATGGGACTGGCCATCGGTGGCGAGCTGGATGCATCGCGAAAAGCATACCAATGGTTGGCGGATCGGCAACTGGACGACGGCAGCTGGTGGGCGTCGTATCGGGGTGATGTGATCGACAATGCGAATCGACGTGAGACCAACTTTGTGGCCTATATTGCCACAGGCGTTTGGCACCACTATTTGATTAGCAAGGATGCTGATTTTCTGGAGGCGATGTGGCCCATGGTCGACAAGGCCATCGCTTTTGTACTGGCACTGCAAAGCGACCATGGCGAGATCGATTGGGCCGTTGACGCAGATGGAAGCCCCAAAGGTGATGCCCTGGTAACCGGTTGTAGCTCCATCTACAAAAGCCTCGAGTGTGCGCATAATATCGCTGTGACCCTCAACAAGTCGCGCAAGGGTTGGCTGCCGGCTCGCGACAGGCTGGGACAAGCATTGCGCAGCAAGCCCGAGCGATTCGATCGCACCTGGGAGAGCAAGTCGCGTTATTCCATGGATTGGTTCTACCCGGTGTTGACGGGTGTTTACAGCGGCGCAGACGCCCGCGCCCGTCTGGCTGCCCGGTGGGACGAGTTTGTCGAAGACAAACTGGGTTGCCGCTGCGAAAAGCAGGAACCCTGGGTGACCGTGGCGGAATCCTGTGAGCTGGTGATGTCGCTGCTGGCCGCGGGGGATCATGCCCGCGCGGTAGAGGTTTACAGCTGGTTACAGCAGTGGTGCACCAACGATGGTTCCTACTGGACGGGTTACCAACTCGTGGAGGACCTGTTGTGGCCCGATGAGCGGCCTACGTGGACTGCCGGCGCCATTTTACTGGCGGCGGATGCACTCACTGAGCATACCAGTGCAAGCCGACTTTTCTGCAGTGTGCGAATATTGGATGAGCTGGAGGAAACACGCGAGCGCAGGGCGCGGGTCGAGTAAATTTTCGCGCTGCTACAGCCGGCGTAACACGCCGAGACTGTCGACTTGCTCCAACGATTCAAACAAGCCTGATGCCTGCGCCATGCGGTAAATCGCAAAGGGCGCCTGCCCGCCCTCGTAGGGATCATCGAACAGATCGTGTATAGCCAAAATACCGCCCCTTTTGAGGTGCGGCATCCAGCAGCGGTAATCAGTAAGCGCCGCATCGAGGCTGTGCCCCCCGTCAATAAATACCATGGAGAATGGAGTCTGCCAGTGTCTTGCTGCGGCATCTGAGCCTGCCACCACCGGGACAACCGTGTCGTTCAGGCCAGCCCTGCTGATGTTGTGGCGAAAGCCCCGGAAGGTATCCACCACTCCCTCAGCGCTGTCGTAGAGGTCCGGGTCGTGGAAAAACTCGCCGAGTTGATGCTCTTCCGAGCCACGGTGATGGTCCAGTGCAAAGACCGTGCTGTCGGTACGACGGCACGCCAGGCCGAGGTAGATG
>JAAENL010000043.1 GCA_024224435.1 Halieaceae bacterium | reverse complement strand
GAGTCTGTGTGTCCGGTTGTACGGCGTCTGCCCCGAGGCGCTCTACCAGTTCTATCAGTAAGGTATCGAGATCTTCATTGTGGTCTGCCAGTTGAAACGTATGGCACGTGGGTGGCGCCATTTCGCTCGGTACGCCCGGGTAGGCGAAAAAAGACACCGGCGTCTCCACGCCGACCAGTATCAGTGCCTCCGTGTCCTCGAGGTACTCGATCGCCGCCTCTGCCAGGTAAGGCAGTCGGTCGATCACCACGGTGCCGGCGCCGCGAGCCATTCGGGTAGGGAAGACATCGCTGCAAAGTCTCGCGCCGCTAGCCTTGGCAATCTGACCTAACAAGTGTCCGCGTTGATTATCAATTTCGGTACCGCCAATTAGAATGACACAGCGCTTATCCGAGTTGAGCAGTGATGCGACGGTGTCCAGGCGGTCTGCGGTAACAGGGTGTTGCGGCTCGAGGCTGCATGCGGGTTCCGCGCCTTCCGGGTTGTCGCTCCACGATACATCGGCTGGCAGGATGAGTGTTGCTACCTGATTTCTGCCGGCCTTTTGCACCGCCTCCTGCGCATCTTTGGCAATATCCGCCGCCGAGCGGGAGGTATGCACCCAGTGTGAAACAGCGCCCGCAATAGACTGAATATCCGAGGTCAGGGGCGCATCGTATTGCAGGTGATAAGTGGCGTGGTCGCCGACAATGTTAATAATGGGAGAATGCCCCTTACGCGCATTGTGCAGGTTAGCCAGTGCATTGCCGAGGCCGGGTCCGAGATGTAACAGGGTCGATGCGGGTTTGCGCGCCATTCGGGCATAGCCATCAGCGGCTCCACTGAGCACCCCTTCGAAGAGACAGAGGACACAGCGCATGCCGTCTACCTCGTCCAGCGCAGCGACGAAATGCATCTCCGACGTACCCGGGTTGGTAAAGCACACGTCCACCCCATTGTTGATTAGCGTTTTGATGAGGCTCTCGGCGCCATTCATGGTGATTGCTCCGGTAACGTTTTTGCAGAACTGCCCTACTTGATACTAGGGCGTAACGATATTGAACATTGGATCGGGTGTGTCCAGCAGGGCAAAGAACTGTATCAGAGAGAGCTTGCCCCCTTCCACGGACACGTCATCGGAGAAAAGTATATCTTTCACGCCGACATCGCCTATCAGCATTTTTATAAACAGAGGGTGAGTAATACGTACGGTCGCGTCGGCGCTTGGGTCGGCTTCGCCCTCACGGTGATGGAGAACAGAGTTCTCCAGTTCCAGTACGTAGGTTTCCCCCATGTCGGTAAATTCAATATTCAACGTATAGTGCTTGCCGTCCGCCTTGGGGCCGTTCAGCGTGGCAGCCATGAGTGTAAAAAACTGGTCCAGCGGTGTCTTTTCGATCAGGTTTTTCGCATGGGCAAGATCAATGCCCGCCTCGGGGGTGCCCTGTCGTAATTCAAGCGCGCCGGTGAGATAGACATCACGCCAGGGACCGGATTCCGCCTGGTAAGCCAGTTGGTCGTAGGTCTGGGCCAACAACGCTCGGGCGCGGGCATTATCGGGTTCTGCGAAAACCAGTTGATTCAGCAGTTCAGCCACCCAGCGGTACTCTCCGTCGTTAAAGCTGTCTTGCGCGCTTTCCAGAATAGCATCGGCGCCGCCCATAATTTTGACGTAGTGTTTTGCCGATTGCTCCGGTGGCAGTGGGTCCAGGTTTGCCGGGTTACCGTCGTACCAGCCGAAGTACCGTTGGTATACGGCCTTGGCATTATGCTTAACAGTGCCGTAATAGCCACGGTTGGGGAAACTCTTGCGCAGTGACTCCGGCATCTCGACCATATCGGCAATTTCACGCGGGGTGTAGCCCATAGCGGCTAATCGCAGAGTCTGATCATGGATGTAGGCGTAGCTATCACGCTGCTTTTTCAGGAAATCGACGATAGCGTCGTTGCCCCACAGGGGCCAATGGTGGCTGGCAAAGTAGACTTCCGCGTCGGGGAAAAGGTGAATGGCCTCGTCGATATAGCCACTCCATTTGAGTGCGTCACGCACTTGAGCCCCTCGCAACGTATAAACGTTGTGCATATTGCGAGACACGACCTCTGCGCCGCAGAAGGCTTTGAACTGCGGGAGGTAAAAGGTGAGTTCTGCGGGAGCCTCGGAGCCCGCTGCGTTTTGGAAAATGAACTCGACGCCGTCGATGGTCAGCGCCTGGCCCGTGGTATCGATGATCTGTGTGGGCTCGATGATGCCCGGGCTGCCAAAAGCAGGACTTTTGCCCAGACCCGAGTCCACGTGACCGCGAGGTGAGTGTTCGAGTTGGCTGCCATACATGAACATGGAGCGGCGGCTCATGGTGCTGCCCGCGAGTACGTTCTCGCTAGTGGCTTCTTCCATAAACCCCTTGGGCGCGATGATTTCTGTATCACTGTTGGCACCAAGGACAGCCAACACGCCACCGAAGTGGTCGATGTGGGAGTGGGTGAAGATAACCGCGGAAATCGGTTTCGTTCCCAGGTGTTCCCGTGCGAAGGCAATCGCGGCCGCAGCCGTTTCCTCTGTCGTCAACGGGTCGACCAGAATCCAGCCAGTGTCCCCCTCGATAATACTCATATTGGAGAGATCAAAGCCGCGCAGTTGGTAAAGTCGCGGCGCCACCTCGAACAGCCCGTGGACGTTGTTCAGTGTCGCTTGCCGCCACAGACTGGGGTTGACCGTATCCGGTGCCTCACCCTCGATAAAATCATAGGATGGCATATCCCAGATCAAGTCGCCCTCGGGACCCGTTATCTGCAATGCTTCGGGTGCGGCTATCAGCCCGCGACGTGCATCCTCAAAGTCGCGTGGGTCCGCGAGATCCAGCGTCTGTGGAACTTTTGCGTTGGCCTCGATTGTGGTAGCAGTGGCGGGCATATTGCCCTGGCGGGTCAGTATGTTGTCGTCGGGCTCTTCGCCGCAGGCGGTCAGTAGTAACAGGGGGACTAGTGACAGCCGTGCCATTCGCCAGTTGATTAGATTCGACATAATGATCTCCCTGCGGATTGTATTGCACCCCTTGAACTGGCGGGCACTGCCCAGCGAAACGTGCATGACACTAGCAGTTCATCGGCCCTTGCTCAAGGGATAAGCTGCTCAAGGGTGTTGCTCTGCGTGAGAACCTATTCCTCCTACCTTTATTTCTACAGTCGGGCTCGATACTCTCATTGACAGGATGACAGGATGACAGGATGACAGGATGACAGGATGGCAGGCTCGGCTTGGCTTGGCTTGTCGCCGGAGGAGAGCTTGCGGAGCCTGACACGGTAAAGCGGCGTGCTTCCGAGGGTTGGATTGTTTTGCAAATCTTCACATACGCACATGCCGCATTGGCACGAGGAAGCGGTTGATGAAACTTACCCTGTTTGGCGCAACCGGCGACTTGGGAAACGAGTGTTTGTCGCAGGGCTTAATCGCAGGCCACGATATAACAGTACTGGTGAGGAATCCGGACAAGATATCCCCGGACATTGCCGAGCGAGTTACCGTGGTGCAAGGTGATGGCCTGGTCCGTGAGGATGTCAGCATAGCGCTGCCGGCCGAAACGGAGGCGGTGCTTTTTGCTGTGGGCATTGATGAAAAAACATCGCCTAAAAATCTGTGTACTGACGTGACACGAAATATTTTGTCGGTGATGCGAGAGCGAGGCATTAGTCGCTTGGTGTGGTGTGGCGGGGGCAGTAATTTCAGGCCAGAGGACGAGATAACATTGGGTGCCTGCTTCGTGCGATGGTATGCCAACAGATTTCTGAGCCATCGCCATACGGACAAGGAGCATCAGCTGCGCTTGCTGGATAACAGCCTGGATATTGACTGGGTCGGCATGCGCCCCCTGCAGATGAAGAAGGGGAAGCGACGCGGCACTTACCGCATTGGTTTCCTGCGGTTCAGTGGCTTTTCCAGTATCTCGTTTGCCGACTGTGCTCACGCGATGCTGCAGATGCTCGATAACGATATGTGGCTGCACAAGGCGCCGATCATCCAGTATTAGTGAGGAATTCGTGACAGCAAACGATATGACAGTGTCTGTAAAGTTATCAGCGGTAGCTGAAGAGTACTTCTTCGAGGAAGGGTGCTATATCACTGAGTTATCCAACTCTGATGATGATGCCGCAGTATCTATTGCACGCGCCAGGCTTGCTCCCGGCGAGGCGACACGTTGGCACATGCTGCGCGATACGGGAGAGCGCTATGTTTTGTTGCAAGGATGTGGCCTCGTGGAGGTGGGTGATATGCCGCCCCAGGAGGTGGTGCCCGGAGATGTTGTGCTCATTCCACCGCTGACTCGTCAACGCATCGCCAGTGTTGGTCAAGAAGATTTGATATTCCTCGCGATTTGCTCGCCACCTTTTACGCCGGACGTGTATATTGATATCGAAGGTGAAAAGGACTCCGGTTGATGATTTATGGCTGGAGTAGAGGAGGAAAGTCCTGTGGCAGAAAAATTCGACGCACTGAATGGAAAGCATCGCGCGTTTATTGAGGCGCAGCATATTTACTTTGTCGGCACCGCCGGTGCCAGCGGTCACGTGAATGTCTCTCCCAAGGGAATGGACAGTTTACGCATTCTCGATGACACCCGGGTTGCCTGGCTCAATCTCACGGGTAGCGGCAACGAGTCCGCTGCCCATGTGCTCGAAAATGGCCGTATGACAGTGATGTTTTGCTCCTTCGACAAGCAGCCCTTGATACTGCGTCTCTATGGTCAGGCGACAGTGGTGCACCCTCGCCATGAACAGTGGTCGGCGTTGTTGTCGCGCTTTCCCGATTCGCCGGGGGCGCGCCAGATTTTTGTGCTCAACCTGTCGATGGTGCAAACATCGTGCGGCTATGCGGTGCCGTTTTTTGAGCATGGTGGAGAGCGGCCCACGTTGAAAAAGTGGGCGATTAATCACGGTGAATCAGGTATTAAGGACTACTGGGAGCAGAATAATACGCACAGCCTGAACGGCGCCGATACCGGTATTTTCACCGATGTTACAGATCCTGCGGAGCCCTGAAGGTGAGGCCTTCCTGGGCCGCCTCCCCGGGGGGGTGCCTGTGATGAGGAGCGCTCGTGCCGTGGCCGACGGGCGTGAAAATATAGCCCCTGTTGCAGAAACTATGGGACACAGTTGTTGAATAAACGCGTAAGGCTGGTGGGTAAACTGGTACTGGTATGCGTTGCTGCAGTGCTGCTTTTATTTACCTATGCCCTGAACCATCACACGGCTTTACCCGTTAATCCTGACTGGGCTGTGCCCGGTGAGCCGGCTGTTTCTGCCGGTGCGGTGACCGTGAGGTACAGCGGTACAGCGACCCTTTTGTTCAGTGACGGCGAAACCACCTGGATGACCGATGGCTGGTTTTCGCGGCCCAGTCCCTTGCAATTGGTGCTCGGCAAGATAGAGCCCGACCTGTCGGCTATTGAGTGGGGGCTTGCGGCAAACGGTGTCGACACACTGGCGGCGGTAGTCCCGCTTCACTCCCATTACGATCACGCCATGGATGCACCGGAAGTGGCGCGTCGCACAGGCGCGGTTTTAATGGGGTCTGACACGACGGCTTATATTGGTCGTGGCTGGGGCTTGCCCGAATCGCAGATCCAGGTACTGGTCGATCGTGAGCCGTTTCACCTGGGGCGTTTCGAGATTACGCCTATCGAGTCGCGGCACTTCCAATTCCCGGACCCCATGGTGCGCGAGCGGGGGCTGGGCAGCCCAAGCCTTGAGTCGCCACTTGTGCCGCCTGTTGCCGCGTTTGATTATCCCGTTGGGAAAGCCTATCTATTGCACGTGAGTCATCCGGCGGGCAGCTGGCTGATTGTCGGTAGCGCGGGCTATGTCCCAGACGCTCTGCGCGGTCTTGAGGCGGAGACGGTGTTTCTCGGTGTGGGTGGATTGGGATCGCAAAGCCCGGCCTACCGGGAGGGTTACTGGCGAGAAATGATAGAGGCGGTAGCGGCCTCGCGGGTTGTGCCCATTCATTACGATAGTCTGACGGGTCCACTACAAGGTCCTTTTCTTGGACCGGTAACAGCAGTGACATGGGTGTCTGGTGACGAAGAGGAGACACGAGCGTTCCTTTACGACAAGGCGGCAGCCAATCCTGAAATACAGTTCATGACGTTGCCCCGTTTTGAGCCTGTGTCGCTGTTTCCGTGACGGGCTTATGCAGTGCTAGGCGAAGACACCGTGGATATACCAGCGCCGCTCCAGGCGATCGCGAAACAGCCAGTACTGCTGTCCTGCCGCATCAGCGGCGATGTAGTAGTCGCGGCTTACCGCCTGCCGCCACCAGTTATCCTCGATACGCTCCGGACCGTAGTGCAATGTGAGAACCCCGTTCCAGTAAAGGTTTTCGCCTTGCTGGCGCAGGGGTACTGGTTGGGGCATCAACCAGAAAGGTCTCTGGACTGATCGATTACGCGGCCCAGACCTGCTCCCTGTGAGTTCGTTGCCCACCTGTACAGAGAATTCCGGCAGGTGTTCGTCACGGCAGTCGACGGTTTCGATCGCTTGCAGGCCAAGACGGTTGCGCAGGCGATCCAGCAGGGCCGCCAGGGGCTCACGCTGGCTGCGCGGGCTGAACAGGTCAATACTTTCTTGCTGGCCAAGCTGCAAGTCCTGGCATTCCAGGTTCAGACCTTCCACGCCGTTTGTCAGTTGCAGGCGGGCGAAATGGATACAGCTGAGTTGGTACCAGTTTTCCCAGTCGCTGTGACTGCTGGCGCTACGCACGCGCAGATCGAGCAGCGTGTGGTCGACACCGACCAGTTGCCATGTAATCTCGTTGGTACGCAGCTGGGTGTTACGCAAGAAGTGGCACAGTGACTGCAACAGCTGTTGTACTGTAGGTAATAATTCGTCGCAGGTCTTGACCTCGTAGCCAAACCAGACGGCGTCCGTAAAACTTGCCGGGGGTGTGAAGCTCACCTGCAAGTCGTCCCGCTGCCCCAGCAGCTGTTGCAGGAAGTCGGTAAAAGCTTTGCCGCAGCGTCGGCTCAGGGAGGCGGGTGGTAGAGCCAGCACATCGCCTAGTGTGTACAGGCCAGCTCGGCGCAGGGAGTCGATTCCTTGTGCAACGGGTGCCAGGTGATCCAGTGGCAAAGGGGCGAGTCTTTCCTCCAGTGCCTGGTCTATCGCCAGGGCTGAATCCTTGTCTGCGAAGGACAGCAGCCAGGCGGCTTTTGGTGTAGGAGCCAGCCCCTGCAGCATACTGAAGCCCTTGCTGCTTACCCCCCGGGTTATCTCGGCGAGCAGGGGTTGCAAGCCCCGGAACAGGCTCAGGCACCCGCCGACTTCCAGTTGCAAACAATGCTCCTGCCAGGTGCACAGGCTAGGTGTAATACCATAGGCCCAGCTGCATAACTGATGCATGCAGCTTTGTTCAGCCTGTTCATCTCGCTCCAGCAGGCGCACTGGTTCATCCGCAGCCAGCGCCCTTACGGTGGCGCTGGCCATGCCCGGTTGAATACCCAGTGCCGAGGCGCAGTCGTTGGCGCAGATGACCCGTTGTGCGGCCAGCACTACGACTGGCTGTCGTTCATCGCGGTCCAGGCATTGCAGAGGCAGTTGGTCAAAGCGCAGGCATAGCCACAGGCTCACAAACGCATTCGCAGACGTATATCAGAAGAAAGCTCTGGTGCAGTGGTGTCAAAACGGCCGTCCTGCACGGTCTAGGCTCGGTACTCGGCAGCTCCGGCGGGCTGGCCTGCTCCCGGATTTTGAGGCAACTCCCACAACTGCGGCTGTTGTGGTGAGTCCTCTTCCGGGGGCAGGGTAACATCAATGACCTGTTGACCGCCGCGTTGCTTGAGGATGCGTACCTTGCGGTACTCGCACATTTGTAGACGCAGGCTGGCGGGAGTGTGGTGGTCTTGTATCTGGTTGGGGCGAAACAATACGGCCAGGCTGTCACTGTCGGCGGCAGCCAGTTGTAATCGCCGCAATTCGCTGTAGCGATACTCCTGCGCACCCAACCAGCTAAACACCGCGCTGCAGGTGGTGCTGCGCAGGGCCTGTTCTGTGGCCCAGAGTAAATCTTCACGGCTGCGAGGGTGTACCATTAAGATCTGTCCTGTATCAATGCCTCGTGCCGCCAGCAGCGGGGCGTAGGGTATGTAAGGCGGTGCGATGAAAGTTTGCCAGCGGGCTTGCTCGCTCAGTTGCTCCATCGCCGGAAGGAACACGCCCATGGCGCCCATTCCGCAGCCATCGCTCAGTAGCTCTACCATGCCGTCTGTTGGCCAGCCCCGCTGTCGCAATTCGGCGTCCAGTGTCGAATAGCCGGTGGGCAGACCCTGCGCTCCGTGCAGGTTACTGTTGGCGGAAGCGCCGCCAGCCCGGAAATAATCGCGCCGGCCGCGCCAGGTGTCATTGCGCTTGATAACCTGTTCCAGCATCTCATTCACGGTGATTTACCTCCGGGGGATAGTTTGGCCAATATACTGTATATATATACAGTAGTACTGAATGCCCGGAAATGCAAGCGCGGTGCGATCGTGTATACGGGTGGGGTGTTGCCTCGGTGGACAGTGCCGCTACCTTGGGCGCAGGCCGGTTGAGTCAGGTTGCGGCGTTATGGCTCAGCGACGTGACAAGCTGCTCAAGATTGTCCCAGGCGTTGCCGCTGGCGTAGCCCTTGACGTTGCCGTCAACGAGGGCAGCCTGTTCCAGCAATAGCGACAGTGAGTCACTGTCATGGCGCGACAGGGCGGACTGCATCAATGGCATGCGGTTTTTCCAGACACGGCGAGTAGTGAGCGCCTGTTGCGGTTTTTGTCCCTTGTCGCAATCCCTTTTTGCCTCATACAGCGTGCGAATTTCACGGGTCAGTGCCCAGAGGGCGACCAGTGGCTCCGTACCCTCACCGCGCAGACCGTGCAGCATGCGCAAGCTGCCCGCTGCATCTCCTTTGAGCGCATTGTCGGTCATATCGAACAGGTTGTAGCGGGCGTTGTTGGAGACGGAGTTGGTCACTGTGTCGACGGTGATGCGTGTATCGTCCGCCAACAGTTTCAGTTTCTCTATCTCCTGTACGGCGGCCAGCAGGTTTCCCTCCACCTGTTCGCAAAGTAGCTGCAGCGCCTCTCTGTCGATCTCCATGTTCGCGGCGCGCACGCGTTGTTGCAGCCAGCGGGGCATCTCTGCAGACTTGACTGGCCAGACCTGAACAGTTATTCCCGCTTTGTCCAGCGCCTTGTACCATTTGCTGTTGACCGACTGCTTGTCGATCTTACCGGCAATGACCAATAACACGTCATCGCCGCTGGCAAGTTCAAGATAGTCGCAGAGCGCCGCGCTTCCCTCCTTACCGGGTTTGCCGTTGGGAATGCGTATTTCGGTGATTTTACGTTCGGCAAAGAGCGACATGCTGGCAGCGCTGTTCAGTATGTCCGGCCATTTAAAGCCCCCGGCACTGGTGTCTATCACCTCGCGTTCAGTACAGCCTGCCTCACGTGCTTTTTGCCTGATCATATCGCAGCATTCCTGCACCAGCAGCGGTTCATCGCCACTGATCAGGTATACGGGCGACAGTTGTTGCTGCAGATGGTTGGCGATTTTCTCTGGATAGAGACGCATTACCGGAGGGCAGCGTCTGCCGAGGAGTCGGCAGCGGTGTTCCCAAGGTTGCTGGCGTAAAATCCGATGCGGCGTAAAATTTTATCCGCCAGTTCGTTGCGCATTTCCGATTGCACCAGCCTGAGTTCGCCTTCCTTGCCGACCACGTTGCGGGGGTCGTTCTCCATCTGCCGAACTACCGTGACGGTGGTGGGTGTCATGGCGATTTCACCCTCGGCGTTCACGACCTTGAATGCGACGCTCATCGTAAGTTCAAACTCGGATACCCGCGCATCGGCGCCGATGGAAAGGTTACTTTGCCTGAATTGTTCATTGCCCAGGTCGAGTCGATAGTTGGCGGAACCTGCTTCTTGCCACTGCACCCCATTGATTGCAAACCGCGTGAATACCGCACGACTAAATTCGCTGTTGGGATTGCTGCTGACCAGTTGCATGCTCTTCCACTCGTCGGGAACAGTGGGGCCGCCAACGCCACGCAGCTGGAAACCGCAAGCGGTTAACAGTGTCAGAACGCACAGCAGCAGGGCCGATTGAAACAGCTGATATCCTGGTTGATTCGAGAGGCGCTTTCGCATTTATTTTTTCCTCGGAAAAATGCTGATCAACTTTCCCGGTACAATCTTTACAGCATAGTCGCCGAGTTCCTCGACAAAGCGGCTTACGTTGCCCTCTGCCAGAGCGGCCTCTGTTATAGCGGCATGGTCTGCATCGGCGGAAACTGAAACTTTGCCGCGAACCTTGCCTTTTACTTGCACGACCATTTCGACGCTGTCACGGCTCAGTGCGTTTTCGTCTACGGCCGGCCACTGTTGATCGAGGATATCGCCGCTCTCGCCCAGTGCCCGCCACAGTGCGTGGCAGATGTGTGGAACAATCGGGCTCAGCATCAGAACAATACCGCGCAGGGCTTCATCCATAATGGCGCGATCATTGCCTTCGCTGCCCAGTCGCCCCAGCTCGTTGCACAACTCCATGACCGCTGCGATGGCGGTGTTAAATGTCTGTCGTCGCCCATAGTCATCACTTACCTTGGCGATAGTTTCATGCAGCTTTCGACGCACGGCTTTCTGCTGATCACCCAGTTTAGCGACGTCCAGTGCGGGTGCCGGCCCGGCGCCGATGTGTGTCGCCCCGAGTTTCCACAGGCGCTTGAGAAAACGGTTGGCACCTTCCACTCCCGAGTCAGACCACTCGAGAGATTGCTCTGGAGGCGCCGCAAACATGCTGAACAGGCGCACAGTGTCGGCACCATAACGATCGATCAGGGATTGTGGATCGACAGTATTGCCCTTGGACTTTGACATCTTGGCGCCATCCTTTAGCACCATCCCCTGGGTTAGCAACCGGGTGAATGGCTCATCGGAGCTGACCAGGCCCTCGTCACGCAGTAATTTGTGATAAAAGCGGGAGTAGAGAAGGTGCAAAATGGCATGCTCTATACCGCCTACATATTGATCCACCGGGGTCCAGTAATCAGCCTCGGCATCCAGCATCGCTTTATCGTTTTGCGCACAGCCGTAACGCGCGTAATACCACGAGGATTCCATAAAAGTATCAAAAGTGTCGGTCTCGCGGGTTGCCGCGCCGCCACAGGACGGACATTCAGTTTCGTAAAATTCAGGCATGCTCTTGATGGGTGAGCCGACTCCCTCGAACGCCACATTGGTGGGTAGAACAACCGGTAGGTCCGATTCGGGTACCGCTACCGCGCCACAGGCATTACAGTTAATGATGGGGATGGGTGCTCCCCAGTAACGTTGGCGTGACACGCCCCAGTCACGCAGACGATAATTAACGGTGCGTTTGCCTTTGCCGAGTTCCTGCAGTTTGTCGGCAACGCCGTTGAAGGCCCCTTCGAAGTCCTTGCCGTTGAATTCGCCGGAATTGATAGTGCGTGTCTCTGCGCTTTTTTCCGCGTACCAGTCTTGCCACACGTCGGCATCATATTTGCAGTTGGGCTTGTCGATCACCTGCACGATGGGCAGCTGATACTTGCGTGCGAAGGCGTGGTCGCGCTCATCGTGTGCGGGTACAGACATGACCGCGCCTGAGCCGTAACTCATTAATACGAAATTGGCGACCCAGATCGGTATTGGCTCGCCGGTGAGGGGGTGAGTGGCTGTCAGCCCCGTATCCATGCCCAGTTTTTCCATAGTGGCCATATCGGCTTCGGCCACTTTGACGTTGTTGGCTATGGATTCAATGAATGAAGCGAGCGCGGGGTCGCCAGCAGCAGCCTGCCGTGCTATCGGGTGTTGCGGGGCGACCGCCATGTAGGTGGCGCCCATAAGCGTGTCCGGGCGGGTGGTGTACACCGTGAGCGACTCACCGTTGTAGTCGAAATCGAGCTCAACGCCCTCGGAGCGTCCTATCCAGTTGCGCTGCATAGTGCGCACCTGTTCCGGCCACTGATCAAGTTGATCCAGGTCCGTCAGCAGTTGTTCCGCATAATCGGTTATACGGATAAACCACTGATCGATTTCGCGTCGCTCCACCGGGTTGTCGCAGCGCCAGCAGCAACCGTTGACCACCTGTTCGTTGGCCAATACGGTCTGATCGGTTTCGCACCAGTTTACCTCTGCTTTTTTCTTGTAGGCGAGGCCCTTTTCGAAGAGTCGCGTGAAGAACCACTGTTCCCAGCGATAGTAATCCGGATCGCAGGTGGCCAGTTCCCTGTCCCAGTCATAGGCAAAGCCCAGCCGTCGCAACTGCGCACGCATGTCATCGATGTTTTGCGCGGTCCACTCCGCAGGCGGGACATTGTGTTTGATGGCGGCATTTTCTGCCGGCAGACCGAAGGCATCCCAGCCCATGGGTTGCAGTACGTTCTTGCCCTGCATGCGCTGGTAGCGTGCGATCACGTCGGCGATGGTGTAGTTGCGCACGTGACCCATGTGCAGCTGGCCGCTGGGATAGGGAAACATGGCGAGGCAATAAAATTTCTCGCGTGTGTCGTCCTGCTCCACAGCAAAGCTGTTTTGCTCAAGCCAATATTGCTGTGCGTTTTCTTCCAGTGCCTGTGGATTGTAGTTATGCTCTGTCACGAGTCGCGTGCCATGTCTTTGATTGCAGGAAAAATGCAGTCCCGTGCGGTGTATGCGGGGCGCAGTGGTGAGGGACGGATTCTAGCAGCAATTGCCATCGGCTGCGATGCACCCGGCTATCCGGTGCGGGAACGCACCGTGCTGACCCTATTCACAGGAATGCGTCAGACGGCAAAGGTACCTGTACACGCCGGACAGGCGATCCCGTTATGGCATGAAGACGCACAAGACAACGACCGAGCTTGATTGCGCGAAGCCGAATTGCAAGCCCGGCTGGCGGTTTGACGGTGACTACTCGTCGCGCCAGAAAGCGATGTGCATCAGCCACATCAGGAGCAGGCTGAAAAAGCAGGCAAGGAGAATAGGCAGGTTGCCGAAGCTGGCGAAGGGTGTGCTGCCCAGCATGACCTCGGCCTCGCCGACGAGGGTCGTTGCCTCAAACTGCTCGGTGCGATCAACGATGCGTCCCTGGTGGTCGATGATGGCGGTGATACCGTTATTGGTGCCTCGCAGCACATAGCGACCGGTTTCTCTGCCGCGCATCTGGGCGATTTGCAGGTGCTGCCAGGGTCCGATTGAATCACCGAACCAGGTATCGTTGCTAATAGTGATGAGCAGGTCGGCCTCGCTGGCGCCTTTGGCAACCATACCGCCGTAGACGATTTCGTAGCAGATGTAGGGTGCCAGTCGGTAGGTTCCGGCGCGCAGGGGCGCCTGTTCTTCGGGGCCGGCGCTGAAAGCGGACATAGGCAGGTCGAAAAAGTCGATCATGCCTCGCAACAGGCCCTCCAGTGGCACATATTCGCCAAAGGGCACGAGGCGTCGCTTGAGGTAAACCCCCGTGCCCTGGCCGAGGGCGGTCATGCTGTTGTAGTACTTATCGCCGTCCCCGGGTCGCCAGGGTATGCCTGTGATGAGGGTCGTGTTGGCGGCGCTGGCGCGTTTGGCCATCGGTTCGAGAAAATCCCCGGCGCGCTGAAAATAATTGGGCACAGCGGCCTCCGGCCAGACCACAATGTCGGCGCCCATTACAGGTCCGGTAGCCTCATACAGTTGGCTCAGGATCGGTCGGTACCAGCGTCGATCCCACTTGTTTTGCTGAGGCACATTGGGCTGTATCAGCGCCACCCGAAGGGGTTCCTCGCTGGCTCGCGCAACCCACTGCGTGGGCTTGAGGATTTCTCCGCCGCCCCAGAGTGTTGCCAGTATCACGGCGTAGAGGGTGCAGGCCATGGGTTTGCGACTGCGCCATGCGAGGAACAGGCATGTACCAGAGATTGCGCAGATAAAGGATAGGCCAAATACGCCAGTGATTGGCCCCCAGCCCGAGATCGAGGTTTCGACGTGAGCATAGCCCAAATAAAGCCACGGAAACCCGGTGAGGAACCAGCCCCTGGTCCACTCAAGCAGGACCCATAATGCAGGAAAGCCCACCAGCATGCCGCCTGGTAGTGGCCGGATGTGGCGTGCGTAGCACCAGGCGAACAGCGCCTGAAACAGGGCTATCCCGGCGCAGAAAAGCGCCGTCAGCGCCGCGGCCAGCGGCACGTTGGCATTGCCGTGCACGTGGATGCTCACAAAGATCCACGAGACTCCGGTGCCGAACATCCCACACCCGTAGAGGAACCCTCGCCATAACGCCTGGCGCGGACTGCAGGTGCTGAGCAACCACGCGTACAGGGCGCAACTAAGGATGCCCGCGGGCCACAGATCAAAAGGCGCTAATGACAGCGTGACAAGTGCGCCCGCAAGTGGCGCGATAATCACTATTAGCAGCGGGTTCAGTCCTGGTTCAGAGCGCATGAACAGCCGCTCAGGCCGGCGGTCGCACACGCAGGGTGTAGATCTTGCGCTGGTCTGCCTTGACTACTTCGAAGGCGAAATCATTGACGGTGGTTGTTTCATGGCGTGCCGGCATGTGGCCAAACGCCTGTATGACCAGGCCGCCGACGGTATCGAACTCCTCGTTGCTGAAGTTGCAGGCAAAGTAATGATTGAATTCATCAATCGGTGCGAGTGCCTTTACCATGTATTCCTTCTCGTTGATCATTTGGATGGAGCGGTCAACGCGCTCATCGGTTTCATCCTCGATCTCGCCCACGATCTCTTCCAGCACGTCCTCGATAGTGACAAGTCCTGCCACGCCGCCGTATTCATCGATGACGATGGCCATGTGATTGCGGTTTTCGCGGAACTCCCGCAACAACACATTGAGTCGCTTGCTCTCGGGAACCACCATAGAGGGCCGTAGTAATTTTTCTATTTTGAAATCGTTTTTACCTGTCTCCAGTATGATGGGGAGCAAATCCTTGGCGAGCAAAATGCCCAGAACATCATCCGGGCTGTCGCTGATCACTGGGTATCGCGAGTGGGCGGAACTGATAATCAGGGGCAGTATTTCTTCCAGAGTGCACTCCGCCTTGATCAGGACCATCTGCGAGCGGGGAATCATGATATCCCTTGCCTGCATATCGCTGACCTGCATGGCGCGCTCGATAATGCTGCAGGCGTCCTGATCGATGACCTCATTTTCTGCGGCAATCGCGAGAACATCTTCCACATCCTTGCGAGTTCGGGGCTCGGAGTTGAATAGCAATGTAATCTTGTCCAGCCAGGATTTATCCCGAGGCGTGTTGTTGGAGCGTGAGTCATTCATTGTTGCTGTTGTCCATCGCCGAGAGATTGGTTGTCTTGAGGGTTGTCTTGAGGATTGTCGTGAGGGTTGGCGTAATCGAGCTTGGCGAGTATGGCCGTTTCGAGCGATTCCATTAACGCGGCTTCTTTCTCCTCGAGGTGATCATAACCGAGCAGGTGCAGGGTACCGTGCACTGCCATATGAGCCCAGTGAGCCTCGTTGCTCTTGCCCTGCGTCACGGCCTCCTCGCGCACCACGGGTGCACAGATCACAATATCACCCAGCAGAGGCAAATCGACATCGGCGGGTAAGTCGGCCGGGAAG
>JAAENL010000042.1 GCA_024224435.1 Halieaceae bacterium | reverse complement strand
GTTTTGGTCGGACTGCTGGTTTTGATCGGACTGCTGGTTTTGATCGGACTGCTGGTTTTGGTCGGACTGCTGGTTTTGATCGGACTGCTGGTTTTGGTCGGACTGCTGGTTTTGGTCGGACTGCTCGTCCTGCTGCTGTTCTAGCAGTTTTTTCAGTAATTCGACGTTATCGAGCGCGTCTTGTCGATCAGGCGCGAGTTCGAGAGACTCCTCGTAGGCGGCAATCGCCTCTTCAAGATCCCCTTCTTTGGCCAACGCATTACCTCTGTTGTAGAGACTATCCGCGCTCTCGCCCTCGCTGAAGCGCTCGATCGCCGTCGTGAAGTCCCCGCTGCGGTAGGACGCGGTTCCCGCCCAGGCTGGATTGGTGAACAGAGAGGCGGCCCTTTCCGGGTCCCCCTCGTTCAGGGCCCTTGCGCCTTGCTGGTCATTGGTCAGCCACAGGTCGTCCCAGGCCGAGGCGCTGGCGGACTGCGGTTCTGTAAGGAACAGCAGAGGCAGGAATGCAACAACCCAGCCGCGGCGAAATAAGCTGAGTACCAAAGGCAGTAACAATAGTGAAAACAGGTAACCCTGGTCTTCCCACGCGTCTGCTGTTCGATCAAGTGCCAGTGTCTCCTCTGGCACACCCAGCATGGGCGTGGAGAACGTCGCCTCGAGATCGCTATCATCGAGTTTCATCAATTGATATTGGCCGTTCGTGCTGCGCGCCAGATCAGCCAAATTTCGATCTTGTAATCCCGGCATGACAATCGCGCCCTCCCTGTCCTTCAGGAAACCACCGCTGGGCAATGGAATAGGCGCGCCGGTTGGGGTGCCGACACCGAGAATATCCAGGGTGCCATCGAACGCGGATAACGCCTCTTTGACTGACTGTTCGGCCTGCGCTGGAATGCCGTCGGTTAACAACAGCAGTTTGCCCTGGCGAATACCCGCGGAATGCAGCAGCTCACTCGCCAGCGTGATAGCGCTGGCTGGGTTACTGCCGGGCACAGGCATCATTTCCGGATTGAGTGCGGGGATCAGGTTTGCGATGGTCGAGGTGTCATCCGTTAGTGGTGTCACAATGTGGGCGTCGCCCGCATAGGCCACAAGGCCGGTTTGCCCCTCTTCACGCGAGCCCAGCAGATCGATGATTTTTTGTCGCGCTCGATCCAGTCGCGAGGGGGGCAGGTCTGCGGATTTCATCGAGTAGCTCAGGTCCAGCAATACAACCAGACCATCTTGCTTTTGGTGTATTGGCTGCGGCAGTTTTTGCCAACTGGGGCCGCTGGCTGCCACGGCGGCGATGATCCAGCCGAGAAAAAGCAGGGGCAGCAGGTTGCGAGGATTAGCAATAGCGGCGTCACCCGCCAGGTGCCGCAAGAGCTCTGGATCGATAACCGACTGCCAACTGCCACTGCGACCCCGCATGCGCCATAACAGCGCTAACAATATTGCCGCGGGTATAAGAGCCCACAGCCACTCCGGACGCATGAAGTGAATATCAGTCACTGTCTTGCTCCTGCAGGCATCACGCTGGGTCGTTTCACGCTCAGGAGGGGCGAGCAATGACGCAATGCCAGCAGGAAACTGAGTGCGATAGCTGCGAGCAGTGGCAGGTACCCGAGAGATTGGCGAGGGCGGTAAACAGCGGCTTCCTGCTCCACCGGCTCCAGCTGATCCAGGGTCTGGTAGATATTGGCCAATTCCTGGGGATTGCGAGCTCGAAAATACTCCCCGCCCGTGAGTCGGGCAATTTCTTGCAGTCCCGCTTCGTCCAGTTCGGCCGAAGGGTTTACCTGACGCTGGCCAAAACTTGATCCAAACAGGCCTGGCAGAGTCATGGAGTCGGCACCGACCCCGATCGTATAGATGCGGATGCCCAAACGGGCGGCAAGCTGCGCCGCTTCCAGAGGCTTGACCGCACTGGCGGTATCCTGACCGTCAGTCAGAAGAATGAGCACACGGCTCTCCGCAGGTCGATCCCGCAGACGTTTCACAGCAAGGCCAATGGCGTCGCCAATGGCAGTTTCCTGTCCGGCAAACCCGATTTGCGCCTCCGACAGAAACTGTTCAACGGTGGCGGTATCAAAAGTAAGGGGTGACTGCACGTAGGCTTTGCTGCCGAACAGAATGAGTCCGAGGCGATCACCACTGCGCTGACTGATGAATTGAGCGCCAACCTGTCGCACGGCGGCGACACGGCTCACCATCGATTGTCCTATTTGCATATCTTCAATACGCATGGAGCCAGAAATGTCTACGGCCATCATCAGGTCACGGCCACTATTGGGCAGCTCAATTGGATCACCGATCCAGGTTGGCCGCGCAATGGCCACAAGTAGCAATAGCCAGATCAACCATAAAACGCACAGGGCGACTATGCCGTTGCCGCGGCGACCATCGCTCTGACCGGCACTGAGCTGCTGCCACTCCGCGAAGAATGGCGCCCTGACGGCGGCCTGCTGGGTAGTCGCGGGGGTTGCCAGCTTGCGCACTAGCCAGGGTATTGGCGCCAGCAGAAAAACCCACGGCCAGATCCACTCAATCATAGGGTCACCTTATGGTGGCGGATCCAGTGACGTGCGGCAGGCAAAAGACGTGTTACATCGAGATTTTCGGTGGTGTCGCGATAAACGGCATCGTTAAACTCTGCTCCCAGTCGCTCAGTCTCCGGTAAATCGCGATTAATTATTTGTAGCCAGGTTGCGCCGGAGCGCGATGCCACCTCGGACCGTGGATAGGCCTGTAAAGCCACGCTTTTCAGCAGCGCGTTGACGCCGGCCAGGTAGCGTGGGACGTCGCCCCCGGATTGATAGTCCTGGTGCAGGTTCTGAAGTTGTTTGAGTGCCTCGCGTCGATAGGCGTTTCTGCGATAACGGCGCCGCAGCACAACGATAATGAAAGCGACGACAAGCAGCACGAGTAGCAGTAAAGCCCACCATCCCGGTGCCGGTGGCCACCAGCTGATCATGACGGGCTCGCGTAAGGGATTCAGTCCTGCGAGAGGATCTTCGGGGTTCATCCTCGGGAACCTCCGTAATACGTGTGCAGCAACACGAAAGGAGATTCCTGTGTACTGGCGTTCAGTAATGGCACGCCAAGGCTCATCAGCTGGTGCGCAAGGCTGTCACGGTAGGCTCGGTGCTGCACAGCGTAGTCTCGCCGAAGTTGTTTGTCAGCGGTGTGCAGTTGGCTGCGCCTCTCTCCGTCGGTGACCGTGTAACTGCCGGCACGTGGCAGCTCTGACTCCAGTGGATCCTCACAGGCAATCGCGGTCAATTCCGTATGCTTCGCCAGCTCGAAAAGGTGCTCACTGGCGCGCGTCGAGCCTGCACCACGAAAGTCACTGATCAAAAAAAGACTGCTGCCTGGTCTAGCGATACGACGTAGATTGCCAAGCATGGTGGCGAAGCTCGATTCGGTGCCCGCGCCATTGCAGGGGAGGGCGGCGTTGTAGCGTGTGATTTCAGAGAGCAGAGTCAGCACGTTTTTACGGCTGCGACGCGGTCTGAGCTCGCGATGGGAATTGTCGTTGAAGACGAGCCCTCCGACCCGGTCCCCCCTATCCAGAGCGCTCCAAGCCAGCAGGCTTGCAAGTTGTCCCGCCAATACAGATTTGAAGCAGTGCCGTGAGCCGAAGAACATGCTGTTGCGC
This sequence comes from Halieaceae bacterium, assembly GCA_024224435.1. GTDB lineage: Bacteria > Pseudomonadota > Gammaproteobacteria > Pseudomonadales > Halieaceae > Marimicrobium. Next base: position 7,850 of record JAAENL010000042.1, on the reverse strand, counting down.
TGGTCAACCACGATTAGCACGGGGCGTTCCCGTTCCTCCCGAAATAACTTGGTGTGGGCAGCGCCGGTTCTCGCGGTTACCCGCCAGTCGATGGTGCGAATGTCATCGCCGGGCTGGTAGCTGCGCACCTCCTCGAAATCGATACCGCGTCCGCGGAAGTTCGATTTATTCGGACCTGCGAGAGCGCTCAGTGCGCGACTACGGTACCCCAGGTTTAATTTGCGCGCGGGGTAGCGCAGGGCAATCAGGCTGTTCAGGTCCTGATGAGCGCCTTTGGCAGGGGCTTTGATATCGGCAAGCTGCATGATGGTTGCAGCCTCAACCTACCGGGACGATGGCGAGCAGTTCCTCGATCACCCGGTCAGGGGTAATGCCGTTCGCCTCGGCTTCGAAGCTCAGAATCAGGCGGTGGCGGAGAATATCGGCTGCGACGGCCTGCACGTCATCGGGGCTGACGAAATCGCGGCCCTTGATCCACGCGTGAGCTCGTGCACAGCGGTCCAGTGCGATCGTGGCCCGGGGGCTCCCACCATACTCGAGCCAGCTTGCCAGGGAGTCGCTGTAGCGTGCCGGCGTGCGTGTGGCGATGACCAGTTGCACGAGGTACTGTTCTACTGCATCGGACATATGCAGCGCTAGTATGTCCTGCCGCGCATTGAATACGCTGGCTTGCGATAGCTTGGGGGGCGCGGTGTGCGCGTCCCGGCCCGCTTCAGCGCGGGTCAATCGCAAGATATCCGTCTCTGCGGCGGTGTCCGGATAATCGACCCGCACGTGCATCAGGAAGCGGTCCAACTGTGCCTCGGGCAGTGGGTAGGTGCCCTCCTGCTCGATAGGGTTCTGGGTCGCCATAACCAGAAACAAATCGGGCAAGTCATAGGTCTGGCTGCCGGCACTGACCTGTCGCTCTGCCATGGCTTCAAGCAGGGCGGACTGCACCTTCGCTGGCGCCCGGTTGACCTCATCCGCCAGCACCAGGTTGTGAAAGATAGGGCCCTTTTGAAAGTGGAAGCTGGCCTCTTGTGGTCGATATATTTCGGTACCGGTGACATCGCCCGGCAACAGGTCAGGGGTGAATTGGATGCGCTGGAATTCCCCCTCAAGGCCATCTGCGAGTGACTTGATTGCGCGCGTCTTGGCCAGTCCCGGCGCGCCTTCTACCAGCAGGTGGCCGTCTGCCAGCAGCGCGATAATCAGCCGCTCTACGAGGTGAGCCTGCCCAATAATCTGCCCACTGAGCCACTGCTCAAGAGCCAGGATATCGCTGTTGCGAGTTGATTGATTCAATTGTTTTGCCCTATGGTCTGTGGTGTATCAAAGAAGAGGCATTTTAGCCGAACCGGGCTGACTGTACAGTCTGCTCCGTCCTCCAATATCAAATAATATGAACCGGCAGTTGGTAGAAAGTTCCGCAGTAGCGCCCTGCGCCCGGGCAAAAATGTTTACTCGAATGAGTGAGGGAAGTGGGTGGGTACCGCGTTGGGGGCAGGGCAGCCCCCAAAGCGGCCGCGATTTGCGTCTAGTGCGCTTGTGCGAGTCGCGTGCGGAAAGTCCAGTCGGCTGGGATCACCGCTGCGGTTAGAACACCATAACGGCCATCATGAACGATGGCGCTTCAGAGCGCCCGAATCTTGTGTACACCGGACACGCCCGTGTAGCCGTCCCATTGGTCGTAGCGTCCTTCGCGCCAACCCGAAACCCAGTTGAGTCGATGCGCTTCTTCAACATGGGGGCAAAAATCGATACTGCGCCCCGAAAGGCCGGCCTGATAGCCTCTATCGTATGCCCTGGTGTTCATATTGCGTTTCTGTCTTCTCATAGATCAAGCTCCTGTGGCAGGTGCGCCAAGAAACCGCAGGCCATTAGCCGATGCGGCGGTTGGCAAGGCTAGCGACAGCCAGTGATGACGTGTTGAGACCTACTGGGAGGCCAGGTGACACGGCGAGTAGTGTCCGAAGAGCACTCCTCGAATAGAAGCAAAGAATGGCAATCAAGTCGACAACAGATTTGTTCTGAGCAGGCCTTTCCAATATAACCCGATTGAAAAATTCGATTCAGAGCAATGGCCTGTAGCACTGTTTGAATGTGGTTAGAGACACACAAAAACAGGCGGCTCTTTGTGGTCGCGGATTCAGTCGATAAGGCTCATTGCCAAACGACGCGGTCGCCCGACGCGTACCATGCGTCCAGTTCTGGTTCATAGGCGGCTTCCACTGCATTGCGCTTGATTTTTAAAGTGGGCGTAAGAAAGCCATTTTCTGTGTCCCATGTTTCTGCAGCGACTGCCAGAAATTGCATCCGCTCGTATTCTTCGACCTCGCCGTTTACTGTATCGAGAAGCGCCTCAAGACGCGTCGACAGTGCGTCGCGCTCGTGGGGCGACGCCAGTGAGCCGCGTAATTCTTCCGCGATCTGCACAATGCCATAGCATGCGGGTCGACCTGCACCGGAGACGCAGGATAGCTCGATTGAACTGTCCGAGTTGAGCAGGTTTTCGATCGGTGCGGGCGATACGTATTTACCTTTACTGGTCTTGAATAACTCTTTTAGCCTGCCGGTAATCTTGAGCAATCCGTCCGCTGAATACTCACCGCGGTCTCCCGTTCGAAAAAAACCATCATCAGTGTACGCCTCGGAGGTGATGTCAGGCGCCTTGTAGTAACCCAGCATGTTGCCCGGCGACTTGATCTGAATCTCCCCCTCCTCAGTGATGCGGGTTTCAACATTTTTGCCCGGCACGCCGACATAGCCCGCTCGACGCTGATCGGGTGTAGACATGTGGGAATAGGCGAAATCTTCGCTCATGCCGTACCCTTCGAGCAGTTGCAACCCCAGTGACTCATACCAGAGTATAAGCTCTTCAGGAATCGGCGCAGAGCCGCTGCCCGCGAGGCGCACGTGGGCGAGGCCTAATCCGTCGAGTATTTTGCGTCGCATAATGCGTCCGATCAGTGGCAGTTTGAGCAGTCGTGCCAGTTTCCCCTCGGGCATTTTCTGGAAAACGCCTAGCTGGAATTTGAGCCACAGTCGCGGCACAGAGATAAACAGCGTGGGTCGAGCTCGATGCAGATCCTGGACAAACGTCTCCAGCGTCTCCGCAAAATAAATACGGTTACCTGCGAAGAAAGAGCCGCATTCTACTGTGGCCCGCTCGAATACATGGGCTAAAGGAAGATAAGAGAGAATTCTGTCTTCGGAGGTGATGTTAAGATCGTTGACGACCAGCTGGGTAGGTACTGAGGTTGATTCGAAGGAATGCATAACGCCTTTGGGCGTGCCCGTGCTGCCGGAGGTGTAGCACATCAGGGCGAGTTGGTCTCCAGCTGGTGATGGGCTATCACTTATCGGCTCGTGGGCCTCGATAATATCCTCCCATGTCGGGTAGTTGGTCGCTGGCGCAAGCGGCAGTGCGATACCCGGCATATCATCGGGGACGCCCTCGCGTAAACTGTCCCAGTCATCGAGTTTTCCTATGATGACCAGCTCAGAGTCGGAGTGATCAAGAATTTGTTTAACCGTGTCCGCATTCAGTGTCGGGTAGAGCGCGATCGACACATGCCCCGCCATCCAGATGGCGAGGTCTGCGATTATGAAGTGCGCACAGTTTTTTGAGATCATTGCAATGTGACTGCCCGGAGCCAGGTCGAGGCCGCGCAGATAGGCGGCCATTCTCCGAGCCTCGTTCATTGCACTGGCCCAGGTGTAGTCGACAACTCGACCGTTGCCCAGTGGTTGCGTCATGTAGATACGATCAGGTGTGGTGCGCTCCCACTCGTAGACCGCGTCCAGCAGAAGTTTGGATGTTGACTGTGTCATAGTTTCACTCGGGACTTTTTTGTACGTCGCAACTGTATAGCAAAAGTCGCGTGTTGCAACCCTCTCTACGACGGTGAATCAAGTAACTCTATCCAGTGTGCCACCCGGATGTCGGCCCCGGACTGCAGATGCAGTTGGCATCCGATATTGGCCGTGACAATGACCTGCGGGTGATCGCCGGTGAGGGCGTTGAGAGTTGATTGCCGCAGACGGTTGCTGGTATCGGGTTGCAGCAGGGAATACGTCCCCGCTGAACCGCAGCAGCCCAGGTCCGGCAGGTTTCTTGTGACGTCAAAGCCGAGGCGTGTTAAAACCCTGTGTATCAACGCCGGTTGTTGCAGGGCGTTGCGCAGTGTGCAAGGGGTGTGAATAGCCACGCGTCCAATCCGGGTATCGACCGGTAGTTGTTCCAGCGGTTCCTCCTCCAGCACCTCGCCTATGTCTCTTGCGAGAGCGGTGATCCGGGCAGCCTTGGCGCTGTAAAGGGGGTCGTCAACCAGTAACCGGCCGTAATCTTTCAGCTGCGCCCCGCAGCCGCTTGCACTGCTGACTATGGCTTCTGCTCCCTGCTCGACGTAAGGCCACCAGTGATCAATGTTGTGGCGAGCCCGCTTTGCCGCGCTATCCTGTGCTGAGAGATGCTGGTCCAGGGCGCCGCAGCAACCGACGCTGGGCGCAATCTGCAGAGTGATCCCGAGTTTATCCAACAGTCGCCGAGCGATGGCATGGGTGGCCGGTGTAGCAGCGGATTGTACGCATCCCTCCAGTGCCAGCATGGTGCGCTGGTGACGCGCAGTGGGCGCCACCCTGACAAACTGCCGAGGCGGAACTTTGCTGCGCAGACGCGGTGGTAAGACAGGCAGCGCCCATCTGGCAAGCGCCAGTCCCGTCGATAGCAGACGCGGTCTGACCAGAAGCTTGCGCAGGGCATGCCGCCTAAAACTGTCCCAGCGGCTGCGGGGAGCCTCGTGCTCGAGCAGGTCGCGTCCGATATCCAGTAGCTCCCCATAGCGCATCCCTGAAGGGCACGTGGTTTCGCAATTACGGCAGGTAAGACAACGATCCAGGTGTGTCACCGTGGCGGCACTGGCCTCGCCGGATTCCAGCATGTTCTTGATCAGATAAATCCGACCCCGTGGGCTGTCCCGTTCATCCCTGGTGTCGAGGTAAGTGGGGCAGGTGGCGAGACAGATGCCGCAATGAACGCAGGCTCCCGTGAGTTCGCGCGCGGCGATGCCCTGGGATGTGTTGCGATGCCGTGGGTGAAGTTCTACGTGCATTGTGATCCTTTACATCCAGCTGTAGAGACGGCCGGGATTGAGTGTGCCCTCGGGGTCAAAAACTTTCTTCAAGCGCAAGTGTAAGCGGCGCTCTACGTCTGACAACGCGGGCTTTACCTCACCGTATCGGTCACCGCCGCGGTGGAGGCTGATGTGTCCGCCCTGTTGCCTGGCATGGGATTGCATTGCTTGCTGGGGTTGCTCGCCCCGGGACCAGCGCAGGGCACCACCCCAGTCGATCAGCACGTCCTCGCACTGCGTTGCGGGCAGCGTCGGTGAAACAGAGTAGCGCCACAGAGGACTGTCTCCGTAAAAAAACGGCAGGGTCATCTCGCGGAGATCCCGCCATGGCGTCGCAGCGTCTGCCAGCGCCTCGCCACCCCATAGCCGGGCGGTGTGATCGACTGCGCTACAGGCGCCGGACAGGCGCAGGTACAAGCGCCCGCCCCACCAGGCGGCTGCCGACAGAGGCTTCGGTTGAGTCCCCCGCCGGTTCATCTCCTGCACGGCTTCATGTGCATCCATGTCGAACGCCAGTGTCAGAGTTTTTTCGGCCCTTGGAACCACCTTGAGGCTAATCTCACTGAGAACACCCAGTGTTCCGAGTGCTCCTGCCTGCAGTCGTGAAATATCATAGCCGGCTACATTTTTCATTACGCGGCCGCCAAATTGCATGATGCGGCCATTACCGGCGATGATAGAAACGCCCAGAACCCGGTCTCTGGCGGCGCCGCCCCAGGGGCGTCCAGGGCCTGATTGATTGCAGGCAATGGTGCCGCCCAATGTGGCGGTGCCCTCGAACACAGGCGGCTCAAAGGATAGAGTTTGACCATTGCTTTCCAGTAGCGTGAGTATCTCGCTGATGGTCGTGCCGCAACGAGCGGTGAGGACGAGTTCCCCGGGCTGGTAATCTACGATGCCGCGATGACGGGAAACATCCAGTGACGCGCAGTCGCACCCGCGCCCAACCATATGACGCTTACTGTTGCCGCCCGCAATATAGAGGGCGCGATTTTCGTCGCCGGCTGTTTTTATGGCGGCTATCAGTTCTTCGCGAAGATCAACAGAGACAGCGGCGTCAATCATGCGTGTGCTGCGGAGGTAGTGCCCGGTATTCCTGGCAACGTTTCAGGATAGGAACGCCCTTACCGGGATTGAGCCTTAAGCCGGGATCGAAGGCGTGCTTGATGTCTTCCAGCAGGTTCAGCTCCTCTTGAGAAAATTGTTCCGACATCATGCCGAGTTTTTCAATGCCGACACCATGCTCCCCGCTAATGCACCCGCCCACTTTGACTGATAGCTCCAGGATCGCCTCGCCGAACCGTTTTGCGTTACTCACCTGTTCCGGTCTGCTGGCGTCGAACAGAATCAGGGGGTGCAGGTTGCCGTCTCCCGCGTGAAATACGTTGGCCACACCGAGCTCATACTGCTCACCGAGGCGATGAATTTCCGTCAGAACATGTGCAAGCTGGTGTCGCGGGATAGTGCCGTCCATGCAGTAATAGTCGGGTGCAAGGCGGCCCACAGCGGGGAAAGCGGACTTGCGCCCCTTCCACAGCAGCTGCCGATGCGCTTCGTCAGCCGATATGACCACGCTCGTGGCCCCTTTCTGCCTGAAAAGGTCCGCCACCTGTGAAATATGCTGGTCTACCTCCTCCGCGGTGCCATCGACCTCGCATAACAGTATGGCGGCGGCTTCGCGGGGATAGCCTGCCTCACTGAAATCCTCTGCGGCGCTTACTGCCAGGCGATCCATCATTTCAAGGCCCGCCGGAATAATACCTGCGCTGATAACGGCGCTCACAGCGTCGCCTGCTTCGGTAATGCTGTCGAAGCCCGCCATCACGAGTTTTGCGATTTCCGGAGAAGGGAGAAGCTGTACGGTGATCTCGGTAACGATACCCAGAAGCCCTTCGGAGCCTGTCATCAGGGCCATAAGGTCCAGCGCAGGGCTGTCGAGTCCGGCCCCGCCGACCACCAGTTTTTCGCCCTCAGCGGTATACAGTGTCAGTGAGACAATATTGTTCACGGTCAGACCGTATTTGAGGCAGTGAACCCCGCCAGAGTTCTCCGCCACGTTACCGCCAATAGTGCAGGCGATTTGGGAGGAGGGATCCGGCGCATAATAAAGACCGTGGGGCGCAGCCGCCTCCGAGATGGAAAGGTTGGCGACACCGGGTTGCACTCTTGCTGTGCGCGCCAGAGGATCCACATCGATAATGCTATCAAGTCGAGAAAGCACAAGAAGCACTCCCTCGGGGTGAGGCATGGCGCCACCGCATAGTCCGGTGCCTGCGCCGCGCGCAACAACCGGAATGTTCAGCGTGTGGCACAGGCGAAGCACCTGCTGCACTTCTGCGGCTGAACCGGGTAATGCTACCGCCAGTGGAAGTTCCTGGTATAGGGGCAGTGCATCGCACTCATAGGGTCGTTGCAATTCCCGTTCGACGATCACATGGTCTTCCCCCAGGCATTCCCGGAGGCGGCTGACCAGTTCCTCGTTTGATGTCACGTTGTAATCCTTCTCAGTTTGGTGATGGAGGCGAGTGCCGTCTTCCGGGGCGTTGCACTAATATTGCCGTATCTCTCTGGCTCTCCGTGAAAACACTTTACAATTTTTGGCGCTGTTGCGCAGTGATTGATTGCGCAGCGTGCGCATGGCCAGCCGCACGGAAGGTGATGTGCCATACCGCCCGGCCATTGTAATCTTAATTCACGCGAACGCCCGCAGATTTTCCTAAGATTTACGTTTCG
>JAAENL010000041.1 GCA_024224435.1 Halieaceae bacterium | reverse complement strand
TCGAGTCCTATGGTCATGAAGCCATGGGCGCGCCGGATGAGCACTTTATTGCTCACCATATTGCGAAGGCGAAAGGGGGGACGGCCTGGATAGGTAGTGAGACATGGTTGCTGAATTCGCCGCTGCCGGATCATGCCGTAGATGAGTTCTATGAAGGGGCGGCTGCCCTGCAGTTGGCCGCCTACCAGTTGCCCGGCTTTCAGGAAAAAGTCAGTGAATTTTGTGATGCAGTGCACGCCGAAGGTTCGGTTGCGATTTTTCAGTTAACACACCTCAATCATGCGCTGGCAGCGTCTTCCGTTCCCACAACCAATATTTATGACTATGTACCCCATTCCATGGGCGAAGAAGAGATTGAGTTTGTTCTCAATACCTATGCCGATGCGGCGGAACTGGCTATGCACGCTGGCGCGGACGGCATCGAGATTCACTGTGCGCATGAAACCACGCCACATACTTTTCTGTCGCCGGCGACCAACAAGCGCGATGACGAGTGGGGCGGTAATGCAGAGCAGCGCACCCGCTTTGTTATCGAGGGGTTGAAGCGAATTCGGGAGCGGGTCGGAGGCAATATTGCTGTCGGGATACGCGTCAACGGTCAGGAATCAAGGCAGGGCGGGTACGATCTCATGGAGTTCCGGGAGATGGCTTACTACATCGCCGAGACCGGGTTGCTGGATTTTATCGATGTCGATGTGGGTCACTGCTTTGGTGTACACGCCTATGTACCGCCTTCCTATCACGAGCCCGCCGAGTTCAGGGAGGCAGGGAAAGCCCTGAAGGTGGATGTAGGTGACAGGGTGAAAATCCTGTTCTCCGGGCGAATCAACGAACCGGTGGTTGCCGAGGAACTGCTGCGCAGCGGTGCCTGCGACCTCGTGGGTATGACGCGCGCTGGCATCGCCGACCCCGAGTTTCCCAACAAGGTGCGCGAGGGCCGAATGCTGGAAATGCGCCGATGCATCGGTTGTAACCGCTGTATCGGCGAAGCGGTGCATTCCAGGGCGCCCCGCGCAGCGTATCGACCTGTTTGCTCAGTCAATCCTGTTATTGGCCAGGAAGTGTTCTGGTCGGAAAATTTCAAGCCGGCCGCAGTGGAAAAGCATGTCGTAGTTGTGGGCGGAGGGCCCGCCGGTTTGGAGGCGGCTCGAGTCGCCGCGATGCGTGGGCACAGGGTAAGCCTGCTGGAGAAAGATCGGGCACTGGGCGGGCAAATGCGTCTCGCCTACAAAGTCCCGGGCAGGGACTCCTTCGAGGACTTCTTCTATTTCCAGGAAAATGAAATGGAGCGCCTCGGGGTCGATGTGCGGCTCGAGTGCGATGCCAATGTCGCGATGATTGATGAATTGAGTCCCGATGTAGTGATCTGCGCAACGGGTTCGACACCCAGGGCTGACCTGGAAGCCGAGGGCCTCGATTCAGGCAGCGTGGTTATGGGGCGGGATCTCCTGCGGAATCCGACCCTGGCGGGGCAGCGTGTGGCGCTGGTTTCCCAGGAATCCTACTTCGAGACCCCCAATATTGCAGAGTTCCTGGCAGAGAAGGGCAGGCAGGTCGAGATCTTCCATATGTGGACCCAGATCGGGAGTGAGATTGATCGCTACTCCATCGGTACGGTGATGAAGCGCTTGGAGGAGACCGGCGTCAAGATTCATACGGGGCTGCGCCTGTCAAAAGTAGAGGGTTCCACTGTGACTTGTGTCTCGGCTTACACGGGGCAGCAAGCAAACTTTGATGGCTTTGACACTGTGGCGCTGGTTTATGGCTCGGTGCCTGAATCAGCTTTGCATGAACAACTCCAGGCCGCGGGCTCCGTCAAGGAACTCTACATTGCCGGGTCAGCCTGGGTACCGCGCCGGATTGCAGAGGCGACTTCACACGGCGCCCGGATCGCGCTGGCAATATGAATCGGTCATCACGCCTGGAGATAGTGGACAGATTATGAGCGCATTAAGTCATTTGCGAGTAGTAGAGCTGGGTGGCGGAGTGACTGCGCCTTTCTGCGCCAGGTTGTTTGCCGATCTGGGCGCTCAAGTGGTTAAGGTGGAGCCTGCCAACGGCGATGAGAGTCGTCGCTGGGAGCCCCTGTTTACGGGCAACGACGGTTGTGAGCACAGCGCGATGTTCCACTACCTCAACGCGGGTAAGGACAGTCTCTCACTCGATCCCGACAAGCCCGAGGATATCCAGTTTCTTCATACGCTGTTGTGCAGTGCGGATGTCCTGGTTGAAAACCTGGGTCAGGCCGAGCTGGCGGATTGGCGGCTGGATGCCGAAAAATTGGCGGAGCGTTATCCGCATCTGGTACATACGGGTATTTCGCCTTACGGCCGCACCGGGCCCTGGGCAGACCGGCCCGGAACCGATCTTACGGTCCAGGCGAGTAGCTCTCTCACTGTGGCCCTGGGAATGCCCGGCGATGACCCGCTGTGCCTGCCCTTTGACCAGGCCCAGTATCAGGCTGCCTTCCACGGATTTGCGGCAGCCCTCTGCGCACTCTACGAACGGGAGAGCTCGGGAGAGGGGCAACTTATCGATATATCTGTGCTACAGGTGCTGGGCTACCTGGTTGGCGGCATGTCGCTGGTGACGGCGAAGCGCAAGATCAAGTGGCAGAAGGCTGGGACGCGTCTTAAAGGCGGCATCTATCCCACTGGGTTGTTCGAATGCGCCGATGGATTTATCTGTGTGGCCACCCAGCACGCGAGGCAGTGGAAGCTGTTTATCGATCTGATGGGTAACCCCGATTGGGCCGAGGACGAGAAGCAGGCTGACGCTTTTTACCTGGGTAATGTCGAAGAAGAGGGCGTAGAGGCCGGAGATATCGCGTTCAGAGCGTGGTTGAAGCAACAGACCCGCGCTGAGCTTTTAGAGATCGCCAGAGAGCACAATATCATTCTCGGCGAGGTGAAGAAATCCAATGAGGTGCTCGACAGTACGCAGTTTGCCCACCGCGACTTCTGGGCCACTTTGGAAGTTGCCGGCATAGAATTGAAAATTCCCAAACTGGGCTACCAGTTTGAGAAGACACCGGTGGCGATTGAAGCGGCCGGCCCGGCGCTGGACAGTCTGGGTGCTTCAATTCGGGAGGCGCCGCCGGCGCCGATCCAGATGACAAGAGGCGAACGCCGCTCGAGCGCTCTGGCGGGGGTCAGGGTACTGGACTTCGGTTGGAACTGGGCCGGTCCCATGGCCGGGCAACTGTTGGCGGATATGGGTGCTGAAGTCATCCGTCCGGAAACCTCGGGGCGCCAGGACAATATGCGCGCCATGGATTATGCCTCCTGGTTCTTCTGCCATAACAACCGCTCAAAAATGTCGGCCTGCTTCAACATTGCAAAGCCTGAGGGTTCTGCATTGGTACGGGAACTCGCCTCTCGCTGCGACGTGGTGATGGACAACTTCGCCGTAGGCGTGATGGCCAAGAACGGACTCGGTTACGAGGCCTTGAAGGAGGCCAATCCGGATATTGTTGCGGTATCCATGAGTATGGCTGGCCAGCAGGGACCGGAGAGGGGGATGCGGGGCTTTGCCTCCACCGCCTCCGCCTACGCAGGTATGGAAGGCTACGTGGGCTACCAGAAGGGGGGTGACAGGGGCGAGGATCAAACAGTCGGTTTTCTTCCCTTTGGCCTGGGCGACACAACGCAGGCAATTCAGGGGGCGATCGCAACCCTGGTGGCACTGCTTCACCGCAAGCGAACAGGTGAAGGACAGTTTGTGGACATGAGCCTGAATGAGTCCATGACGGCAACCCTGGGGCTGCCATTGCTCGACTACCAGATAAAGCAACAGGTGGCCGGACCGCAGGGAACGTCCCATCGTGTTTACTTCCCCAACGGCCTCTACCGTTGCCGGGGCGAGGATCATTGGTTGGCCCTGAGTGTACGCAGTTCCCGGGAATGGCAGTCTCTTTGCCAGGCCATGGGACTTGATCATTTCAGTGCTGATTCATCGCTGCAGGATGTGCAAGCTCGCCGGGAACGGGGGCCGGAAATTGAGAATGCCATCGCCCAATGGTGTGCCAACCAGGACAGGGATGTGGCGACCCAACTGCTGATCGACACAGGCGTGCCTGCCGCACCACAGTTGGAGATAGAGGAGCGAGACGCACACCCGGTCTCTACAGCCAGGGATTTTACCTACCGGCACGATCAGGGCAGTTTTGTTCCCTGTCGGATCTACAACACACCCTGGCTGCTCTCCCGCACGCCGCCACGGGTGCTGCGCCACGCCCCTGCGCTGGGCGAGCACAACGACTACGTTTATCGGGACCTGCTCGGTCTCAGCACTGATCAGGTTGAAGAGCTCAGTGCTAGCGAAGTGCTCGTTTGAGGTTCAAAGAAATGACCGACTTTCCACAATTAATGTCCGAAATCCTGACCTGGGGTGAAGAGCAATCTTCCGACCAGACAGCGTTGATCTATGACGATATTCGTCTGAGCTATCGCGATCTGGAACAACAGATTGATGCCTGTGCCAAGAGCCTGGTTGGCCTCGGTGTCGGCAAGGGCACCCGCCTGGGCCTACTGATGGAGAACCGTGTCGAGTGGGTGGTGCTCGCCCTGGCGGCAACGGGAATCGGGGCCCTGCTCGTCCCTGTCAGTACATTTTCCAGGCGTGACGATCTCGCCTTCCAGTTGCGCCACGCGGACATTTCGCATCTGATCATGTCCTCCCATTTCCTGAAGAATCAGTACCTGGAGGATTTGCTGGATATCGCCCCGGAATTGCAACGCGACCAGCCGGGACGTTTATACAGCGCTGAACTACCCGCCTTGCGCCACGTGGTGGTCCACGGCGCAGCGGAGCTGCCCCGGGCTGCTCTTAGCTGGGAGAATTTTTGCGAAAAGGCGTCTGTGGTTCCACGGGCGGTCCTCGAAGGGCTTC
>JAAENL010000040.1 GCA_024224435.1 Halieaceae bacterium | reverse complement strand
TGTCGTCTGCAACCGCCTCCTGTTCTCTACTTTCGCGTCAAGAAACACTGTTCAAGGAGAGACGTAAAAGGCGATTCAAGGCTCAGGCATAAACCAGATTATCGCGTGAATCAATAGCATGCGATGTAGACGCTTGCGGGGACCAACAGTGAAACCATCGACAAAGCCTGTGGCGAGCAAGTTAACCAGCTCATGCTAAGAGCAACGCTGGCGTCCATACTGACCGGCCTCGCTGTGCTGCTGGCAGTCCTCACGCAGTTTTTCCAGCCACCCAGCAGCGGTGAGTCACCGGCGCAGGTTATCACTATGACCGAGGAAACTGCCGAGGTCGCCGTGTCGCCCTGGCAGCTCATCGATGGCGGCCTGAACCTCGAATTAGCTGAGGTTGGCGTCGCGGTGGTCACCCTCCTGACCACCGGCATCGACGCACAGGATTACCCCTACCTCCACCTTTCAGTAGAAGATCCGCCCCCGGACCTTATCGCGGTAATAAGCTTGCGCAAGGATGGGAAAAAGGGCCACACATACACTCTCGAGGAACAGCCACTCACTGACCTGTGGATTGCCATGAATGAGTTCAAAGGGTGGGACGGTTCTATAGAGGCCATTACTCTGGTGCTCATGAGCGAGGAAGCCAGCACCTTGACGGTAACCGATGTGTCGCTGCACCCCGCCTCCGCCGCTCTCCAGCTGCGCTCGATACTCTCGGACCTCGGCAGCTTCGTACCGTGGAAAAGAGCGCAAATGAATACGCACAGCGGTGTCGCCAAAGTGGCCTCTTTTTACCCCGTGCCGCTGGTAGTGACACTCATGTTGCTCAGCTTTGCTGCCTACGCACTGTTGGTCATGCTGTCCCGTGGGCGAATGGCGTTTAGTTGGACGGTTCCAGCGATGATATTCCTCGCCTGCTGGCTGGTACTGGATCTGGTCTGGCAGAACCGGCTGCTGCGGCAGATAACGCACTCTCATTTTAGCTTCGCTGGACTGAGCACCGAGGAGAAACTCGCCGCAGGGCCGGACGCCAAGCTGTATCGATCAATTGCCGCCGTCAAAGCACATATAAAAGAGCCTGATGCCCGGGTAATGATCGCCACCAGCGATCTTTACGCCGGAATGCGTGCGGCCTATTTCCTCTACCCGCTCAATGCCTTCTGGCGACTGGAGCGCCCCGAGATACCGGACCAGCAGTACCTGCGCAAGGGGGACTATATTTTAGTGCTGGGTCCCTCGCGCGCAAGGGTGAACAAGGACAGAGGGGTCAGGCTCCCCGGGACACCCATGAACCCAGCCGAGATGGTGTATTCCTCGCTCACCGTGCGGCTAATGAGGCTTAAATAAATGGAGAGCGTAGTTGTCCTGTTGGCCCTTGCATTGCCAGTCACCCTTGGCAGCCTGTGGCTGGGTGTGCTCGTGCCTGAAGACACGCCCGCACGAATTCCATTGATCTGGGGCCATGGTGCTCTGCTTGGCCTTATGTTGGTGCCGCAATTCCTGTGGCTGCAAAACGCCCTGGGACTCAACTTATCCTTCGCCCTCCCCGCGTCAGCCTCGACGATACTAATCCTCACCGCCTCCATTCTGCTGCTGCGCAGAAAGCCTGTCTCGGGCCCGACGCAACCGGAACTGCACGCACTGCGCAAAACAACCGCCGCTCAGAAATGGCTTTTCATGCTGCTACTCATTCTGCTGATTGTCCGACTGACTTTGCTCGGAACGGAGATTTTCCTGCGGCCGCTGTTCCCTTGGGATGCGACCATGCACTGGGCCACCAAGGCCAAGGTATGGTTTGAATATCGCAGCATGGTGCCCTTTACAGACAACCTGTCCTGGCTACAGGCGTTTGGAGAGGGCGTTTTTACCGACCGACATCCCAACTACCCCTCCACCATTCCCTTGCTGCAGGTGTGGATGAACCTCGCCACGGGTGAGTGGAATGAAAGCATGATGAATCTGCCATGGCTGGTCTGCCTGGCGGCACTAGGGGGTGCCTTCTACAGCCAACTGCGCATTGCAGGCGTTGAACCCACCCTCAGCATGGTCTTCACCTACTTCCTGCTGTCCATGCCTTTGATCAACACCCATGTTGCACTGGCCGGTTACGCGGACCTTTTCGTGGGTGCCGCTTATTGCGCGGCACTTATGGCACTGCATAACTGGGTTTCGCGTAAACAGGCCTGGCAAGGCGTCCTACTGATTCTTTTCGCTCTTTTCCTGATGCGACTGAAAATAGAAGGGTATATGTGGTCACTCACACTCGCACCCGGTCTGATCGTCGCGCTGGCGGCCAAGCACGCGGTGATTCGCCTGGCAGGCATCGGCCTACTCTGCGTGATTGTGCTCGCCTTGTTCAGGCAGGTCGCGCCCGAGTCACTGCATCCCTTTCTGCAGCAGTTCACACCCTTCAGCATGAAGGGTCTAATGGGCATCATCAAGAGCGTCTTTCTGCACGCTAACTGGCACCTTTTCGCCTATCTGCTGCCCATGGTGGCGGCTCTCTCTCTGCTCTTGCCACTGTCGGTCCTCAAAGCCTATCGTGGTATAGCCACCTCTTTGATTATCGCCGTCGGCGCCTTCCTCTTCCTGTTTATGTTCACCGTATTTTCGCTGGGCTCGGCAAACTTCACCGGCGTGGGGCGGCTGAGCATTCAGCTGGCCCCTGGCCTCATGTTTCTCTGCGCGCTGCTCAGCAATGAAATACTGGCCCGTCAGGTGTGGCCCACAAAAACCCCGGGGCACCGCTGATCTCGCCATCAGGCAGCGCTATTCGAGCTCGAAGCGTTCTCGCAAAAAGTGCGAAATTCCGTCCTCGTCGTGGTGACCAATCACCGCGGTTGCTGCATCGCGCAGCGCCGGTTTGGCATTGACAGGCGCATAGCTCTCATCTGCCATGGCAAACATGCTGAGATCGTTATCGCTGTCGCCAAAGCAGATGACCCTGCTAAAACCGAGGTCGCGCTTCAACTGCTCCACCGCGCCGCCCTTGCTCGCGGCACTGTGATGAATATCCACCCACTGCAGGTCCTTTCCCTCCAAAGCGCTGCCCGCATAGGCCACCAGGTGTTCCTCCATGTGGATTTCATCCAACACGGCGGAAATAGCCTCAGGGGATCCCAGCGCACTGATGTTCGTTATTTCTGCCAACGCCGGTAGCTTTTCCAGCGACACTATCGCTATGTCGCGGTCATCACTGAACATCGCGGCGAGACGTCGCTCAACCTCATTTTGCAGGGGAGCGTGGTATATCGCGTGACGATTCCCGGGTTCAAGAGTAAAAATAAAGGGCGTTACCTTCACGCGACGGAACGCCTCCATCACATGGCGAATTTCCTGCAGGGTCAGCAGGGTCTCCGAGCTGTAAGTGTCGCGCTCCGGTTGCCATATCATCACGCCGTTCTTGTAGATATGCGGCAGGCTGAAACCGTGCCCCTCCAGCAGATCAATGGCACCATGCAAGGTGCGGCCGGTTGCAACGGTATAGGCGATCCCCCGCTGCCGCAGTTGGCTCAGGGTGTCAGCCGTATGTGCAGACACCAACGACTCCGCATTGAGCAGGGTTCCATCGAGATCGAAAACTATCAATTCCATCGGGTATAGCCGGTGACCAAGGACCTCACACTCTAACCCGAGAGCCGGACGCCTCAGGGCACACTCTGCACAAAAGCAGGCAAAAAATTGTAATTCACCTTGAAGGTATACAGATGTATACTTTTACTGGTATTTGCAACGTCCCAAATTACACTATCATCAGGCTTAGAGGCGCGCACAAATCCTCCGCGCCGCACCAAGGAGACCTTCATGGCCGAAGTCGCGCAGGAACTGCCGCCCATCGAGCAGTTGTTCAACCCCAATTCCAACGACTATATGGAAGACCCTGTTCCACAGTGTCTGGCGCTGGCAAGGCGTGGACCCATCGTTTGGTATGAACCCTGGCAGGCCTGGATCGTAACGCGTATGCCAGACATCCTTGAATGCTGGCACAAGGAACCGCTTTCCTCTGACTTTTACGATTGGGAATTTGCTCCTGCCCGCCCCCCGGAAGACGAGTGGAGTCACTTCGAACGCGCCATGATCGGTCACAGCCTGCTGGCCGACCCAGACCATCATCGCCTTATTCGCAAGGTGGTTTCACCCGCCTTTTCTCGCAATGTGGTCGACGCTATACAGGCCAAGATCGAGCCGGAAGTGAAAAAGCTGTTTGACGAACTGGGTGAGCCGGAACTATTCGACTACAAGGAAGCCGTTGCAAACCATATCCCTTTCATTTCAATCACGCGTATGGTCGGCATACCCGAAAAGTATTGGCCGGAGATCAAGCAAGTTATCCTGACCTTCACCGAAACCTGGAACCCCACCATTTCAGACGAGCGCCGCGAAATCGCCCGGCAAAACTGCAACAAAGCCATTGTCATTATTCAGGAAGTGATCGCTGAGCGACGCAACGCACCGGTACAGGATGATTTCCTGTCCACACTGCTAAAAATTGAGCAGGAGCAGGAGAACTTTGTCGAAGGTGACATCATCACAATGATTCTGGCGCTCATCGGCGCAGGTGCTGACACAACGCTAGTGGCTCAGCAGTGGGCAGTGTATGCGCTGCTCAAGAATGACCGCAGTCAGATCGATAAAGCCCTCGCCTCCGCGGATGCCTTTTCCAACGCATTCAGCGAAATAAATCGCTGGGGCGTATCGTCGAAGATGGGTTTTGCACGATATGCGCCCAGAGACATGGAGTTCATGGGGGAAACGTTGCGCAAGGGTGTCATGGTGCTGATGATGCCCCACCTCAAGGACTACGACCCGGAATACTTTGAGAACCCCGAGATTTTCGATGTAGAGCGCACTTTCGATCCGGACGTTATGTTCGGTTACGGCCCTCGCTACTGTATCGGGGCCGCATTGGCGAAGCGCCAGCTATTCCTGACTATGACTGAACTTTTCAAGCGTTTCCCTAACCTGGAACTGGCAGAAGAGCCCGAGAGAGACCTCGAGGACCATAACGCAATCGTATTCAAACGTCTGCTGCTGAGAACCCACTGCGCCTGATACTCGAACGTAACAAGCCAGCCGGAAGCAGCTTACATACGATTAAGGAGAGCCCGCATGGACAAACCCAAACGCGCATCAGACACACCCTTCGCCGTAGACGTCAAAGCGGGTAACGCCTACTTCTGGTGCGCCTGCGGTCTGAGCGAGAGCCAACCATTCTGCGACGGCTCGCACAAGGACACTGGCTTCACACCGCTGCGCTTCAATGCAACCGAAGACGACAAGATTTTCTTTTGCGGCTGCAAAGCAACCTCGAATCAACCGCTGTGCGATGGCAGCCACAGCACATGACCCCCCGCACAGTGCACGCCGAAACGGTTCATAAGCCGGCGCCGCCGGCCTTGGGCGGCGGCCTTGCACGCTGAGTTAGAGTGTCCTGCCCTAGTGACACACACGCCCATCGCACCGGCATAAAACGGCCTACCCTGAAATGGAACGATTCTCTACAGTTTTGTCTCGCGCAGCGCAACGTCACGGAGGCGAAGCTGCCTTAAAAACGCTCATGCCGGCTGTAAAGAGCGATCGAGCCCTGGCCCGCACCCGCAACGATCGCTGGCTGGCACAGATGACCCGCTGCATTTTTCAGGCTGGCTTTGTATGGCGCGTTGTAGACCGCAAGTGGGATGATTTCGAAACAGTGTTCTTCGGATTTCCGCCAGACAGGATTCTCCTCCTCAGCCCGGACCAAATCGACCGCTTCGCGCAAGATACACGCATCATCCGTAATCGCCAAAAGGTACTCACTGTGCAGGCCAACGCACAGTTCATTCTCGATATATCAACCGAACATGGCAGCTTCGGTAAGTTCGTCAACCGATGGCCCACGGATGACCTTATCGGCCTGTTCCGCGTGTTAAAAAAACGCGGCCAACGGCTGGGTGGAATGTCTGGTCAACGGGTGTTGCGCAATATGGGTAAGGACACCTTTATCCTGACCGGGGACGTGGTGCGCTGCCTGCAGCGGGGGGGACTGGAGATCAGCGACAACCCGTCCAGTCAGCGCGAACTGCGCCAGGTGCAGGATACGTTCAACCGCTGGCACGCCGACTCAAGGCTGCCTTACAGCCACCTCAGCAGAATTGCGGCACTGTCGATAGAGCATTGAATGGACACGCAAACAGACAAGCTGCCTTGAAAATTTATGCAATCAAAAAAAGCGGACTATCGCACTAACACGGCACAAATACGGCACAAATACGGCGTTACCAGCCAGGCATACCTCTTACGCATTGACATCAACACGGGGCATCGTTGACACTCTTGTAACGGCTCGCTTCACACCCTGGGCGAGCACATAAAATGCATTCACAGCGGAACCGCAACGGCGATAGATAATGAGAGGCAACCAGTGACTACTTCGATACCGGCAAACCAATTGGCTCGAGACATGTTCGTATTATTTGTTCTGTGCGGGATGTGGCTAGCCACCAACCCGGCAGTCGCCGCAGCCAACGACGGTAACGCACTACTGCGCCAATGCACCGAGGCGATTAAGATCATGGAGGGCATTGCCGACCCTGACAGCATCGACTTCGGGCAAGCGGGACATTGTATGGGCGAGGTCGATGGGTTTGCAGGGGCCTCTGCGTTTTATGAGAAAAGGCCCGGGGCGCCCCGCGCTATCTGTTTCCCGGATGACGGCATAACCATCGGCCAATCCGTCAGGGTCGTCGAGAAGTATCTGAGGGAGCATCCGCAGGAACTGCACGAATCGTCTACTGTACTGCTTTTTGGCGCGTTTCTGTCTGCTTATCCTTGCCCTCGCTAGCGTGCCTAGTGAAGTACAACGCTGTGCGTAATTGAACACCCTGCTCGCCCCTCATAGCGAGCAGTCAGCGACTGACACCTCCGGCGAAGTTCAAAGCAGCGTCACTGCTAATCAGGCACGATGAAGGTATACTCCATCTATGTCAGGAAAATTGGGGTACTAGCGAAATGTCGTCTAAAAAAGCGTCTTTTGACTCGCGGGATCCCTCTTACATGGCAACCGATACCGCAGAAAATCGGTCGACCAAGCCGCACGAAAAAACGGCTTCGAGTGCCGACGTAGACGCGCTCGTTAATTGGCATACAACCGATGATCCTGTTTTAAAGGAGAATCCCATCGCGCCGGATAAGTCCTCGCCGCCTGACAAAGACGCTTCCAGCCAAAGTTCTTTCTACGAAAGGGACACCGACCCGGGCGGCAATTATGAGGCACAGGACAACACAAGGAAAACCTATACAGGTAAAGAACGCCGCCGTTTCAACCGCCGCACCCAAGAGGACCGGCGTAGCGATATCCGCTTCGAGCTCGATAAAAACAACCGACGGAAAGACAGTGGCCGGCGAGAAAACGACGCTGCTCCCACATTCCGATAGCAGCCTGGTACTAGAAAACGCAGCAACAATGGAATTGTGCGCTAGGGCCTGGGCCGCATCACGCAATGGCTCAGATAAAGCATGGCGGTCAGCAAGAGCACCGCGCCCCCCTGATGAGCCGCGCCCAGCCAGACCGGCACTTGCTGCAGCAAGGTGCTGATTCCCAACAGTACCTGCATCCAAAGCACCACAGCGAGTATGACGGCGGCCGAACGCACACGCCCGTGCGGTGCGTGACGGTAAACCAGGAAGGCAAACACGTTCAACACCACAAACAACAGATAGGCGAACATACGGTGGTTGAACTGTATGGTCACTACATCCTCAAACGCAGCGAGCCATGCGGGGGTCATCGCGTAAAGACCCGGCGGCACAAAACTGTCACCCATCAATGGCCAGGTCGGGTAGACCAGGCCGGCCCGCGTTCCCGCCACCAGAGCACCGGACAATATCATCAGGTATACCAACCCCAGCAGCAGCGGCGACCAGCGCGCGTAACGCGATAGCCCGGACATTGCGGTGTGCGCAACCGGGCGCAATTCGAGCACCAGCCACACCATATAGGTGTATATCGCGACCGCTACACCAAGGTGAGCGGCGAGGCGATACTGGCTGACATGAGGATTATCGACCAGACCACTCTTGACCATGTACCAGCCCAGCAAGCCCTGCAACCCCCCCATCGTCAGCAGGACCACAAGATGCGGTGTAAGGCCGGGGCGCAGGCGTTTGCGCAAGGCGAAGTAGAAGAACGGAATCGCGAATAAAACACCGATAACACGACCGAGAACCCGGTGCAGGTACTCGTACATAAAAATGACTTTGAACCCATCGAGGCTCATACCCTTGTTGATCTTCTGGTATTCCGGGAATTGCTTGTACTTGTCAAAGGTAGCCAGCCACTCCTGCTCACCGATGGGCGGTATCACCCCTACCAAAGGCCTCCAGTCGACCATGGACAGACCGGAATGGGTCAGGCGGGTAACACCACCCAGCAAAATCATACCAAATACCACAATGGCGCACAGCATCAGCCATCGGGCAACCTGCCGGTCGTATTGATTCTGTTCCAATGTTGTCATCGCATCAGTGTCGTCGGTACAGTAAGAAACCCAACAGGGCGTGGATTCTCCCGCGGGTGTAACCGCGTGTCGCCCCGGACCTCTATTTTAGCGTTCTTGCACGAAGCAGACCAGTACAGCAATAGTCGCGACTAGTCGGCTACGCGCGAACCTGCAGTCAACCGGGACGAGGCGGCTCACGCGAGTGGCAAGTTGGTACAATAACAGTACAACAGCACAAGCACACGGACAGCACTATGACCACTTACGAGCAGCAGGTTCACTGCCGCGCAGCCGATATCGATATCGGCTTCTGGCGCACCCCGGAGGGCGTTGCCATACCCGATGATGAATTGCGTTTTCTACTGGTGCCGGACGCCGTGGAGGCCATGATGGTCGGCGAAGTCGCCGGGCAGGTAACGACGTATCAGCAG
>JAAENL010000039.1 GCA_024224435.1 Halieaceae bacterium | reverse complement strand
TTCACGACCCCAATCCTCGTCGCTTTCGCCCGTGACCAGCGGCAGAATATCCACACCGTCAATCTCAACGCCTTCTGGCTCGGGAGCGGCCGCAGCGGCAGCCAGTGTAGGCATCACATCGATGTGGGCAACCGGCGTATCAACCTGAGTGCCCGCTGCAATCCTCGCCGGCCACTTCACAAACAAAGGCACTCGAATGCCGCCCTCGAACATTGTAATTTTCCAACCGCGGTACGGGCTGTTCACATCGTCAATACCGATATAGCCGGCACCCCCGTTGTCGCTGGTGAAAATGACGATCGTGTTGTCAGCAATGCCCTCTGACTCGAGCGTATCGAGAATACGCGTCACGCTGCGGTCCACAGCCCTAATCATGCCCGCATACACGCGCTTGCGATGCGGCTGTATGTCGTCCAACGCATCGTAGTCATCGCGCGTTGCCTGCAGCGGAGTGTGTGGACCCCAGTGCGCCAAATAGAGAAAGAAGGGGCGATTTCTATTCGCCTCAATTACCTTGATCGCCTCATCGGTCCAGTAGTCGGTCAAATAGCCACCGGGTTTAAAGGGATCATCGTCTCCTGAATTAAACGTGGCTGAAAAGCCCATTCCGGCCCACAGAAATTGATCAATCGGGTCAAAGGGCACCCTCGCGTTTACCACAGCAGGGTCGTCCTCCGGCAGATAGAGGCCACTATGCATTAGCAGACTATCATCGAAACCTTGCTCATTGGGCGCCATGCCATTGGTACGACCCAGATGCCATTTGCCGATGTGGGCGGTGTAGTAACCCTTCTCCTTGAGCGTTTCAGCGATGGTTACCTCTGAGGGCGGCAGACCCTTGAGTTCATAAGGGGGCTGACTCGCCTCCATTGCCTCGTTGTACGCAGAGGGCGGCAAACCACTGTCCATACTTTTACTAACAGCGGAAACGATCTTTATCATTCCATCAGGTGTCGGTGTGAACTCATAACCGGTACGGGTGGGATAGCGTCCCGTCATAATCATCGCGCGGGACGGCGCACAGGTGCTCGCACCGGAATACGATTGCGTGAATACGGCGCCTTCAGCGGCCAAGCGATCAATGCCGGGGGTTTGCATCCCGGCGACACCTCCGCCAAAGGTGGATATGTCGTTGTAACCCAGGTCATCCGCCACGATCAGAATAATATTGGGCGGCCGTTCGCTCATCGACTCCGCCGCCGCGGTTGGCCCCTGCTGCCAGGAAACGTCGCGAGCCGGTCCGATATCTGCATACCGTTGGCTCGACTGGTATTTGGCAAACGCCAGTATAATATCGGTACGCTTTATCCAGGCGGCCGCACCCAGCGCTATCAGAATGACACCGAGTGAGACAAAAATTTTCTTCATGAAGCCTCCCTGTCCAACCACTGTCCCTTAAATTCAGTGGTTTCTATATTGAGTTGGCCTGCGAGGCCCGCGCTTCGATGTTCGGAGATTTCCTGCATTTCCTTTGACTGCATCACTTCCAGCATTACCCGGCGTGAAGGCCACACAGCCAGTGCCACCATATCCCAAAGGTCTTCGACCTCGCCCAGCGCTAATCGCTCGACTTCTCCCTCAAAGCCAATGCAGCCACCGACTCCCTGAAGAATTTTTTTTACGCCCTGTTCGTATAAATGATACGCCTCCGCACCCGTGAGGCTGGTGTCGCGACCATCTTCATACTCCGCGACGTTTTTAAACTTCAATAAATTAACCATACAGATGGGGCCCTGCGCGTCCGGCTCAAGAAACCCTTTTATCTGCGCCTCGTTGGGATATACCTTGTTAGTGACTTCCATAACTATTTTCTCGGTTCTATTTCAATACAGGTGTTTCGTTCAATAGGTTTTGCAGCATTACCACAGGCAACGCCAAAACCGCCATATCGGCCCCCTACGCAGATCTGTAAAAGCCTACCGCGTCGTTATAAAGCGGTAGAAAATTCTCTATCACTGGGAAGCTCTCATCATCTTTTTCAACCTCACAACGAAACAATAATGCCCTGCTGACCCGAAATCTTGTTATCGAGCATCTCGCGCCACACAGAAGCGCAAGCCTCGACACCACTGTAGCTCTCCATTTTCAGCAGCGCCTGCAAGTCCATAGCCAGAGCCGCGCTGGCGGCGTAAGCTTTCTCCGTCAGCACGCCAGCGCCCCAGTCGGCGTTGCGCTTGTCGATCTGTGCGGGTGCAAAGAAGAATACCGGCTGGCTGCCGGGTAGGTTGTCGTCCGCGGGCTCCGCCTCCCAGTGTGTCACACCAACAATCTGGCTATTTACCATGTTTTCGCCGAGGTGGTGATGCAACTGTGCTCGCAGGGGACCATCGCCCGACATGTCGACATACACGGACGCTACATCGGCAAGTGTATCGACATTGTCGTAAGTCACTACCTGGTCACACAGACCAAGAGCCTGCACAAACGCGCGATTGTGCTCCGAGGTAAGACCGATTACCTGACCTGCGTAACCGTTCGCTTGCAAGAATTTTGCAAGACCGTAGCCGGTTTTGGAAGACACAGAGCCAATGAGTATCTGATTCGCTCCGAACCACTTATTGTCGTGCAGAAAATCGGCAATCACAAAGCCCGTGGCAAATAGCGGAAAGAAGACGCAGCGGGCATCTTCAATGGCCCTCAACTCAGCGGGTTCGGCGCTGGTACGTGAGTACTGATTGTACAGCGCGGGCAGTTCCTGACGGTGCGGCGCTACATCCATAAAGTACTCGGCTTTGACCCGCCCGGGTGTCAATACCACCTCGCTACTCATGGGAAAGAAGCCGTACAGTCGCTCACCTACTTCGATCTCGGATGAGTTGCTTTCGACCACATCGGCCATGCCCCAGACAGTTACCTTGCCCCAGGGTTCCTCGCCAGTGGGGAAGAACCGCCAATAACCGATCATTTCACCGGAAAATGCATAACCGACGTTGTTGGAAGTAAGGGCAAACTTGTCGATCGCAACCCGGACATCACCGTCACGCAACGTCGGCTGTGAGGCCTCCACACTGCGCGTATTCCTGAAATTACTTTTATCAATCCATAGTTCAGTCACAGTCATGGTTCGGCCCATACGTTATTAAACATCGTGGTGCTTGTATTTAAAAAAACCGTCCTACTTTGAGATCAGGGCTTCCGCCATAGGCCCGAACCACGCTTGCTTCAAGGTCTTGAAAATGCCGGGCTCCTCGCCGGACCGATCATTCCCCAACTGCTGCACGAAATCCAGCAACGTGTCTGTCGAAGCCTTATCCTCTTTCCATTTGCGGCGGGACTTGCCCGCTCGCATGGCGTGAAGCCAGCAGCCGTCTCGTGGCGCCTTGTAAAACAACGAACATTGCTGCCGCTCTTCATGCCAACATAATATGGCATAATTTATGTCAATACAATGGCCTGTACGCAAACCAACACGTGGTGCCATACCGTTGGCCAATCCAACACCAGCTCTCGTCTTTCCAGAGGGAAACATTGCCATCTGCCCTCCAAATTTTTTGGACGGCTCCACCGAATCAACTACCCGTAAATTTGGCGGGCCGTTTTTCCACGAACGCGTGCATCGCCTCGCTCAGGTCATTCGAATTGAGCGTCGTGGTCATCGTCCAGAGACCATTAAGCAACAAACTCTGCTCCTTGGTCAGGTCTTCCCCCTGTTGCAATATAAATTTACTGCCCTTGACGGCCAGCGGTGCATTGCTGGCTATTTCAGAGGCCATCGCTTCAGCAGCTGCAAGCACCGCAGCAGCGTCCGCATAAACATCATTCACCAAGCCAATTTTTTCCGCGCGTCTGGCATCGATATCTTTGCCGGTGTACACCAGTTCTGCCACCTGCCCGTTGGTGACGATGCCTGGCAGGCGCTGCAAAGTACCAACATCAGCCACGATGCCGATTTTTGTTTCGCGCACACCAAATAACGCATCTTCTGCAGCGAGCCGAATATCGCAAGCTGTTACCAAATCCATACCAGCACCAATGCAATGGGAATGGATAGCAGCGATAACCGGAAGCGGACAATCAGCAATGGATGTGATGGCCGCCTGAAAAGCCTGAGTAATCTCTATTTGCCTCAAATTAGCGGCCGCGCCGGAGGCCGGCTTTTCCCCTTCTGGGCCACTGCCGAGTTCAGCAAGGTCAATGCCTACGCAAAAGCTCTTGCCGCGACCCGCGATAACGACCGCGCGCACCTCTGGCTCGCTTGCGATCGCCTTCATTGCATCCGGAAAACTTCGCCACATCTCATGTGACATGGCATTGCGTTTTTCTGGACGGTCCAGCCACAGTGTCGCAATGTGATTATCTACTTCGATGCTCAACACTGAATTTGAAAATTCCATCGTCTCTAAACCCCTTTCTCGTTATGCTCAAAAAACCGAGTCGCTGCCCTGCGGCGTTGTTATTTACCGCGCGCGTCAGCTAAGTAAAAGGTAGGCCGGACCAGATTGTCCCCCGGCAAACTACCTGCCAGCCGCCACTGATAATGCCATTGCCACGTTCCCGCCCCGCTGCCAACCCGAAACTCAGACTTGCCGTAAGCGTATTTATGCCATATATTATGCCATAATGAAATGACATAATTAATGTCACTATAATAAGCTGCAGAGTTTCTGAGGGAAACACGATGAAAACAAATGGACCCATTGCATTTTTGACACTGGCCCTCTTTGGCAACAGCGCTCTTGCCCAAACAGGCCAGCTAGAAGAAGTCATCGTTACCGCGACCAAGCGCGCAGAAAGCCTGCAGGACGTGCCGATCTCCGTTAACGCGCTGTCTGAGACGACCATTCAGGAAGCCGGCGTCACTGATATCGGCGACGTGGCTGCGTTGGTGCCCTCGTTAACGGTCTCAACAAACGTCAACCCTTTCGCTACCGCATTGCGCATTCGCGGCTTTGGTACATCACAAAACGACCCGGCCCTTGAGGCATCCGTCGCATTTCTTGTGGACGGCGTTTACATGGGCAGCTCCGGACTGGGAATGTCCGACCTGACGGATATCGAGCGCGTAGAGGTACTGCAGGGCCCCCAGGGCACGCTGTACGGCAAAAACAGCAACGCCGGCGCGATCAGCGTGACGACAAAATCACCTAACCTCGAGGAAACGGAGGGTTTCGTTGAGGCAAGCCTGGGCGACTACTCCCTGCAACGCTACGTGGGGTCCTTAACCGGCCCATTGACAGACTCGCTGGCCTACAGCGTCGCGGGGAGTTGGCACAATCGCGATGGCTGGCTAAAAAACGAGGTGGGCGATGACCTCAATGCCCTGGACGACTGGAATGCACGGGGCAAGCTGCTGTGGCTGCCCACGGACGCACTCAGTATTCAACTGACCGCCAGCCATGTTGATCGGGATACCAGCTGCTGTGGCGCAGACGCCACACAAACAGCGGCAGTGACGGATCAACTCGTGGCCCAGGGGCTGCCGGTCCTCAAAAACGACGCCTTTGATTACAAAAACAATGTAGACATAGAGTCCAATTTTGACCTCACAGCAGATGCCGTCAACATCGTGCTGAACTATGAACTTGATCAGGCAACCGTCACCTCCCTCTCGGCCTGGAATGATTATGACTATACAACGTCGACCGATGCCGATCGTTCCCAACTCGCGATCCTTGCTCTGGTGGATGATAAATACACGGGCGAGCAGTATTCACAGGAACTGCGCCTGACCAGCGAGCTGGACGGGCCCCTGCAGTATATGGTGGGCGCATTTTACGCCTACGAAGAGCGCACCAGAGGCGGTCCTAACAGAGAACCCGTTGTTATTGGCGATGACATTATTCCTGTCGGTGGCGCACAAACAGGCCTGGGGCCGGGGTTCGCGGCCATTGTCCAGCCTGGCGATACGGTCTTGTTTAACAATAAGTGGGAGACTGAAAGTTTTGCCGTATTTGGACAATCCACTTACGAATTCAACGAATCGTGGGCGGCCACGCTCGGGTTGCGCTACACCACCGAAGACAAGGACGCTGACCTGCTGACACAGCCCTTCTCCACCGCTGCGGCAGCCGCCGCCGGTAGTGCGCTTGTACAGATCGCTTTTGCACCCGTCGATGACAGCTTTAGCCGTAATTCCGATGGTTTTACGGGACTCGCTAACCTGACCTTTTTTGCGACCGAGGAGACAATGCTGTTCACCTCCGTGTCAACAGGCAGTAAGTCAGGTGGTTTCAACGGCGTTGCCGGTGAGGGCGCGCCGCGAGAATTTGATGACGAAGACACGACAAACTACGAGCTGGGGGTCAAGTCACAACTGTTCGACAACCGCCTGCAAGTGAATGCTACGGTGTTCTACACGGTGTTTGATGATTTACAGTTTCTCGCACAACAACCGGCAGGGGTAGGTACGTTTGTGAGCAATGCCGCAGAGGGCTCCAGCGCGGGGGTAGATTTGAATTTCTCTGCAATACCATGGGAATTCCTTATGCTCAGCGGTGGTTTGCAATACCTCGACGCAAAATATACCGATGGCCAACTTGATGAGGATGGGTTCGAGGTGCCTTACGCGCCGGACTGGAGCGGCAATCTCTCGGCGACCTTGCTGTTGCCTCTTGCAGAGGGCGTGACCTACCTGCGGGGTGACTACAGTTTCATGAGTGACTACTTCACCAACCCGACCTATCAGGTCGACTCGGTGGAGCAGGACAAGAATCTGCTGAATCTCAGACTGGGCTGGCGCGATGAAACCTGGGATGCAGCCGTATGGGTCAAAAACGCCACCGATGAGTCCGACTCCCTGCTCTCTGCAGCACCTATTGCCTATTCGGGCACCGAGGCGGAGTTTCTTGAAGCACCGCGAACCTGGGGTGTTACCGTTCGCTACAGCTTCTAGTAGATCCAGGAATGGGGCCGCATGATAATGCGTGGCCTCTTACCTTTCGGGCATTGCGCTTCTGGCCTTTGCCCTTTTTTATGCCGGCTTTTCTGCCCAGACTTCAAGGTTGTCCAACCGAACTACTCGCCTGTCCAACTCAGCGGTAAGAAGTGCCGACATGCCGCAGGTCTCGAGCAACGCGTCCACCCCGGATTTTTCTTCGGTTGCCAGGTCACGGTAGGTATCCTGCACACGTTGCAAAAGGTAAAACCGATGGGGCTGCGCAAGCGCTTCGATCGTGTCACCGCAGGCGGTAAACTTGGCGGTGCCAATCGCCTGCCCCAATCGCCCAACCGCCGAAGAGCCAGCATCGGGCTGATTTTCCGCCAGCCATACATTAATCCGATCGGCGGCCGCCAGCGTCTCCGGGACAAAGTCTTTAGCCAACACCTTGAGCACGGCCACCAGCGTCTCTGGCACCTCATCTGCGGACAGGAACTCCGTGCC
Organism: Halieaceae bacterium; assembly: GCA_024224435.1. Lineage (GTDB taxonomy): Bacteria > Pseudomonadota > Gammaproteobacteria > Pseudomonadales > Halieaceae > Marimicrobium. The sequence goes on along the minus strand of JAAENL010000039.1, from coordinate 5,203 downwards.
GGCGTTGAAATACTCGGGAGCATCCTGATCTGCACGATTCATGCGTTCTACCCAACGAAATACCCGCGTGGCACGTTGTTGCATAATTTTCGCGGGATAGGGATCGCGGCCAAGATGGGCATACATCGGTGCGAGTAGACCAAAATCGCCGATACAGGGGCGCCAACCCAGCAGGTAAGGGTACTGCTCAAAATGTGTATTCAATGCATCAAGGTATTCGAGATACAGCGCCTCTACCCCAGCGCTGGTCTGGTCGGTGACACCAAATATCATGGCCGCATAGCGCATACGATCCATCATCTGCTCGGTTTTTCCCTCTCGCCTGGGCGTATCTCGCTGCGAATAGAAAAAGTGGTAACGCAGGAATTCGAGATTATCCTCGGGAAAATTCCAACGATAGTGCATGGCGGGACGCAGCAAGCCATCAGTACCGATCACGTCAAACAGAGCGCTTATTATCTGTTGCCGCGGCCCGGGGGGACGACAGGAGCGATTGTTCGCCGCCTCAAAGTGCTCGATTATGGCAGCGCCGTCACGAATAACCTCGCCTTGTGGCGTTACCAGTGTCGGGATAGTCGGCAACTTGCTCTTGGGTAACACCTCGGCTTTGAAACTCTCATGGCCCGTAGACAACTCCCGGAATGCAATGCCATGTTTGATCAGGTAGGCGCGTGCCCTTCCTGAGTAAAGCGAATGCGTGATGGCATACAGCGTGTGCGGCTTGGGCATCAAGTCAGGTCCTCTTCATTCGGAAAGCAACGTAGAACGGCAGAATAAACAGTATTGTTAAAAGCACGACCAGCAAGGGCGTTTGCAAATCCGCGTGCAGCATATTCAGTACTGCTTGCTTACGATGGTCGTAGCCTGGTGGAATCGGCAACACCCCGTTTTCCCGGGTGTATCGCTCATAGGCCGAGAGCATCCGCTGTAAGCGTTGGGGCATGTCACCGGCCAGGTCACGACTCTCTCCCGGATCCTGCACGATATTAAACAGGCGCCACTGATCATCGCCCAGCGGCCCGCGGTTGTAGACAATTTTGTAATCGCCCTGGATCAGGGCCGCATGGCCGGCGAGTTCATAGCCCACCGACTCATCGGGGCGGTAGACCACATCGGCCTCTCCCAGCAGGAGAGGCATCAGGCTATGGCCAATAATCGGTTCTACACGCCGGCCGGCATAGCGCTCACCCGGCGGCTTCACCCCTGCAAAAGACAGGATGGTCGGCGTAATATCGGTCACATAGGAGAACACGTTAGTGAACACGCCCTCTTCCGGTAGCGGCTCACCCGCTATAATCAGCGGGACGCGCATGCCACCCTCCCCCGCATAAAATTTGTAGTAGGCCAACGGACTGGCCGCGGCACTGGCAAAAGCCGGGTGGATCGTATTGTAACTTCCCCTCAGGCCCAGACTGTCATACTCGGTTTGATAACCCAAAGAAGAGGTTATCCTGCGCGTCGCAAAATCCTGTGGGTCCGCCGGGCCGCTGGCCTCAGCGCCATTATCAGAGGTAAAGATGAAAAGCGTGTTGTCGTATTTTCCCTCCGCCTTGAGATAGCTGACAAGCCGGCCAATGTGAAAGTCCATCGCCTCGACCATAGCAGCGTAAACCGCCATACGCTTGGCCTCGTAGCGCCGCTGAGTCGCATCCAATGCGTCCCAGTCCCCTGTGGTCGACATACGGGTCATATCGATGCCGGCGGGCACAATACCCAGTTCTGTCGCTTGCGCATAACGTTGTTCACGCAACGCATGCCAACCACTGTCATAGACTCCCATGTAGCGATCTATAAACTCCTGTGGTGCCTGAACCGGTATGTGCACCGCCTGAAATGGCAGATAGGCGAAAAAAGGCATACCGTCATCGATGTTGCTATCGATAAACTCTATGGTTTTGTCCACCAGGAATCGGGAGGAGTAAAAATCCTCGGGTAGCTGATACTCCTTGCCGTCGGCGTACCAGTTGGCGTTGTCGTAAATCGGAATGTAAGGGCGCTGCTCCCAATTGTCCGCCCCAGAGTCGGCCAGCGCCACTGTGCGCTGGAAACCGCGCTCACTGGGCAGTTGCCCGTCACCTACCCCCAGGTGCCATTTACCCGCCATGTAGGTGTGATAGCCGGCCCCTTCCAGCAGGGTCGCCACCGTCACTACATTGTTCCCGAGCACACCCTGGTAGTGGCTGTGACGGCGTTGCTCAGGTGCCAGCATTTCAGGAATATTCGGGACACCGGCAATATGGGCATCCACTCCAGTAAGCAACATAGCGCGGGCCGGCGCGCAGTTCGCTGCCGTGTGGTAATTGGTAAATCGTACGCCTTCCAGCGCCAGAGCATCGAGCGTAGGGGTGTCAATCTCACTGCCATAGGATCCAAGGTCGGTAAAACCCAGATCATCGGCCAGCACAAGAACAATATTGGGCCGCTCTTGAGCTACGATTACCTGTGCCCCAGCGATCTCAAGATCCTCGGCGTGCCCCCAACAGGACGCAAAAAGAAGCGGGGCAGCCAGAAGTGCGCGTAACATTGACCCGGAAAACACGCGTCACAATTCCCGCGCCAAGCGCCGCGAGGCAATCACGAGAATCACTGCGACCAGAATCTCTACAACGATCTGCGGTGCCAGCGCGGCATCATGCAACAGCCAGGCGACTACCCGTCCCATGGCCGTTAGCGACAGCAGCAGGACCGCGGGGTAATACCAGGTGCGACGGCCACTCACTAATGCAGCCAGCATGCAGATCCCGAGAGTCAGGAAAAAACCCGACATGTCCCCCACCTGCGAGCTCAGACCAAGCCCCTCGCCGAGCGCGAGACCGAACTCAGGGGCTATGCCCGCGGGTGCTACTAGCCAGCGCACGCCGGTGACGACAAACAAGATGGCCGGCAAAAGCACCAGCAGCCCAAGTATCCTGTTCATAGTAATCTCCCTGCTCCCGTGGCTGGCGGCATTGCGCGCCTGATTGTCATCGGTCGCCTATTCAGTCCGCTCTGCCAATACCTGCATCATGACATTTGAGGTCTCGAGGCCGGAATTCTGGTTCTGGCCCGTGACAAAGCGCTCCTCGTCGTCGACGGTAACGTGAGTGGCAAACATATCCCTGAATGCAGTCTGACTTTCAAATACGACGCCCGCTTCACGCAGCGCCGTCTCAGGGTGCAGCGGTGTCATCTCGATGCCAAGCTCCTTGATCTGCTTGTCAGTGACTCCGGTCATGCGACGCCCCGCGATCAACAGTTCGCCATCGCGGGCACGCGCGTTCACCAGCCCCAGCACGCCATGGCAAACACCGCCGATCACAGCCTCCTTGTCACCGTAGTAAGACTCGCTCACCTTCTGCGCCAATGCGGGAGATTGCGCCAGGTCGTAGGCTGCCCCCCAGCCACCTGAAAGGAACACAATGTCGTACTGTTCGATATCCACATCGGCAATAGGAATAGAATTTTTCACCTTGGCCTGAGCAACGGGGTCATTCAGGTAGCGCTCATCCTCCGGCGACTTAACCGGGAATCTTAAAGTTCCAGGGTCAATGGGGATTTGTCCGCCCTCGATACTGGCGATGTCTACCTCCATACCACCGTCGAGAAACGTGTAGTAGGGGTGGGTAAACTCAGAGGCCATCACCCCGGTAGCCGGGCCCTCGGTTTCCCCCGGCGCCGCCAACACATCGTGACTGGTGGTGACGATCAGGGCACGCATGCCCGGCAGTGCGGTTGCCGGCCCGGTGTATTCCGGATGCAGGCCTGCCTTGTGCAGTATCGTGGGCAGGGCAAGCACCGTGATGCCAGCGACAGTAATAATTACGACAAACGCAGTAAAGAGCTTTTTCATTGGGTGTATTCCAGATAAGTGAGTAGACTGAGCGCCAAACACATTAAATTGGCATAAATAATGTCATTATATTAAGCGGCGTGTCAACCGCAGCTGCAACCCCTCGCACCATTGTTAACATGGCAACGACACACTGTTAACACGATTATTCGCCGCACATTATCGCGACATGCGCGTGCCGACGATAGATCATTAACGGCCAGTCTTATCTCGAATAACTGCATGCAGAGCGTCGACCATCACAGCAACTGACGCCTTCTTGTCCAATCCCTGATGATAGCGCAGCCGGTGCCACATCTCGAAGGAGGCGATCGCATCCACAGCCTCGCGCTGGACCCGAGTCAGCTGCTCCAGCTCGGGCAGCCAGTCAGAAAGATCCTTGCGCAAACCACGCTGGTAGCGGGCATAGTTTTGACGCAGAGTCTTTGATCGCCACAGCTGGGCAGCCGTGGATAGAATCATGTTACTGCGCTCTTCATAACCATTGGCGCGCCGCTCCACCGCATGAAGGATACGGTCCTCAACAGAACCGTCACGATCGCCACCGAGGAAGAGCGCCTCGGTTGAGCCGCGAATGTGTTCATCAATCGTGGCAAACAGGGTTTCCATGTCATCGTAGTGCCGAAAAAAAGAGCGTATATTCACGCCGGCGCGATCAGAAATCTGCTGCGCGGTCGGTATGAGAACGCCCTCCTCCATCAGCGACAGAGTTGCGTCAATGATCTCCTGTTTGCTGCGTTCGGTGCGCGCGCGACGACCATCTACTGCTTCTTTCTGTTTTGGCACTGGACTACCCTGATAATGGTTCAGTGAACACTCATACTATTTTGACATATTTTATGCTAATTGAATATACAAAGACGCCGCACTCGCAAGGTACCGCCCCGGGACACACTGTAAAGCGGCACATGCCCTCCTCAAACCATCGCCTGTATCGCCCGAGCAGTATCGGTAATACATTGTCGCAATGCGCTTTTACTGCCAAAGAAACCGTGAATGGTCGCAGGATAACAATTGGACACTACCTGCACTCCTGCCGCCTTAAGCGCGTCCGCAAAATCCTCACCCTGGTCTCTCAACGGGTCGAACTGGGCGGTCGCTACAAATGCAGGGGGCAACTCATGCAGGTTCTTGGCATAGGCCGGGCTTGCCAGAGGCTGCAGGCGAGCCGCAACGTCAGGCAGATAGTTGGCGATCATGTCCGAGAGGTCACTTGCGGTCAGCACGTAACCGCTCGCGAAATCCTGCAGTGACTCACCAGAGCGCTGTCCGGACAAGTCGGTTACCGGCACGACCAAGGCCTGCATACTGATGGCCGGACCACCCCGCTGTAAACTGAGCAGACAAACACCGGCAGCAAGGCCGCCGCCTGCA